>JBJDZO010000001.1:0-6234 GCA_051868095.1 Butyricicoccus sp.
TGCAAGAATTCACAATGTTGCGGAACAATTCTTTTGTCACATTTGCCCAAACTCCACCAGAAAAAAACCACCATCCACGCCGCCGATGGATAAAAACTGACACGTTTTGGATGGCGAACTTGACAAGTCAAATATCTGGCGTATAATGATTGACAAAATCGGGTAGGAGTAAACAAAAATGGAGCAAACAAGACAGAATCCGCTTGGCAATGAAAAAATCGGCGCACTGCTCGCGCGGTTTGCGGTGCCGAGCATCATCGCTATGCTGGTCAGCGCACTGTATAATATCGTTGACCAGTTTTTCATCGGCTGGAGCGTGGGCATGTTGGGGAACGCAGCCACCAATGTCGCTTTCCCGCTGACGATCACCTGCACCGGCCTGTCGCTGCTGTGCGGCATCGGCGGTGCGGCGAATTTCAACCTGTGTATGGGCAAAAAGAAACCGGAAAAGGCCGAACGCTTTGCAGGCGCGGCCATCGGCATGATGCTGATTCTGGGCATTGTGCTGTGCGTGGGCACGCGGTTGTTCCTGCGGCCGCTCATGTTGGCCTTTGGCGCGACCGACGACAGTCTGGGCTATGCGCTGACCTACACCGGCATCACCTCGCTCGGGTTTCCATTTTTGATTCTGGCGACCGCAGGCAGCAACCTGATCCGCGCAGACGGCAGCCCGCGGTTTTCCATGCTGTGTACGCTGACGGGCGCGATCATCAACACTATCCTTGACCCGGTGTTCATCTTCCAATTCGATATGGGCATGGCAGGCGCGGCGCTCGCCACCATTCTCGGCCAGCTGGCCTCCGGTCTGATGGTCGCGGGCTATCTGCTGCATTTCAAAACCGTGCATCTGCGCCTGCGTTCGCTGCTTCCGTCGCGGGAATATTGCCGGAAGATCATTTCGCTCGGCAGCGCACCGTTTTTCAACCAGATGGCCATGATGATCGTGCAGATCGTTATGAACAACACCCTGCGCCATTACGGCGCCGGTTCGGTTTATGGCGATGCCATTCCGCTGGCCTGCGCAGGCATCATCAGCAAGGTCAATATGATCTATTTTTCGATTGTTATCGGCATTTCACAGGGCATTCAGCCGATTATCAGCTTCAATTACGGCGCGAAAAACTATTCCCGCGTGCGCGAAACCTACAAGAAAGCCGCGGTGCTGGTCATCTGTATTTCCACGGCGGCGTTTCTGTGCTTCCAGCTTATTCCGCGGCAGATCATCAGCCTGTTCGGGGAGGGCAGCGAGGAATATTTCCGCTTTGCCGAGCAGTATTTCCGGATTTTCCTGTTCTTTACGTTCGCCAACGGCATTCAGCCGATTACTGCGAACTTTTTTACCTCAATCGGCAAGGCCGGGCGCGGCGTGTTCATCTCGCTGACCCGCCAGATTCTTTTCCTGCTGCCGCTCATTCTCATCCTGCCGCTGTTTCTCGGTATTGATGGCGTAATGTACGCCGCGCCGGTCGCAGACTGCATCGCGGCCATGCTGGCGGCGGTGTTTGTGACCCGCGAGTTCGCGCGGCTGCGGAAGGAGGAAGCAGTTCTTGGCCGTTCAGAATGATTTCTCCCGCGGGAGCGTCCCGGGAAATATCCTGCGGCTGGCCGTGCCGCTCATGCTCGCCCAGCTCGTCAATATCCTGTACAACGTGGTTGACCGCGTGTTCATCGGCCATATCGGAGGCAGTACGCTGCCGCTGACCGGCGTGGGGCTGTGCCTGCCGGTCATTACGGTGATTTCGGCGTTTTCCGGCCTGTTCGGCATGGGCGGCGCGCCGCTGTGCTCGATTGCACGCGGGCAGGGCGACCTCACTGAGGCCGAACACGTGCAGAATACCTCGTTTGTGCTGCTCGTGGCCACCGGCGTCGTGCTGACCGTGCTTGGAGAAGGCTTTCTGACGCCGCTCCTGCGGCTGTTCGGCGCGAGCGGGGACACGCTGCCTTACGCGGCGGGATACCTGCGCATCTATCTGGCGGGCACGGTCTTCGTGATGATTGCCCTCGGCATGAACTATTTCATCAACGCGCAGGGCTTCGCACGCACCGGTATGCTGACCGTCCTGCTCGGCGCGGGGCTTAACCTTGCCCTCGACCCGCTGCTGATTTTCGGGCTGGATCTGGGTGTGCGCGGCGCGGCGCTCGCCACCGTCTGCGCACAGGGGGCAAGCGCCCTGTGGGCGCTGCATTTCCTGCGCGGGAAAAAGGCGATTTTACGGCTGCGGCCGCAAGCCTTTTGCTGGGACGGCGCACGCATCCGGCGCATTATCGGCCTTGGCCTGTCCAATTTCATCGCGCTCGGCACGAATGGTCTGGTGCAGATTGCCTGCAACACCACTTTGCAAAGCTTCGGCGGAGACCTGTATGTTGGCGTGATGACCGTGCTTTCGTCCATCCGGGAGGTCGTACAGATGCCGGTCAGCGGCCTGACCAACGGCAGTCAGCCGGTCATCGGCTACAACTACGGCGCGAAGGCCTACGACCGCGTGCGGCAGGCAATCCGCTTCGCGGCGGCGTCGGGCATCGCCTATACGACCGCCATCTGGGCCGTACTGTTCTTCTTCCCGCATGGCTTTATCACGCTGTTCAGCGACGACACGGCACTGCTGGAAGCTGCGCTGCCCGCCCTGCATCTGTACTTTTTCGGCTATTTTATGATGTCGCTGCAATTTGCCGGACAGTCGGTATTCGTTGCGCTCGGCAAATCGCGGCAGGCGGTGTTTTTCTCGCTGTTCCGCAAGGTGGTGATTGTGGTGCCGTTGACGCTCCTCCTGCCGCATGTGGCCGGGCTGGGGGTCGCGGGCGTGTTCCTTGCCGAGCCGGTGAGCAATTTTATCGGCGGCACGGCGTGCTTTGCCACCATGTATTGGACGGTGTACCGCAGAATGAAACCCGAGGACGGCTGAAAAGCCGTCCTTTTTGCTGCCTGTTTCCGCATAAGATGCAGGGGAGGGATGCCTTATGGAGCAAAACTGGGAAATTCACGAGCGTACCGCCGCCCGGGACACGCACGAACGGGAACGACTGCGGCAGGAGGCCGCCCGGCTGCTGCGGGAGCTGCTCGGCCTATGAGACAGGATGCGATTTACGCACGCCAGTCGGTTGAGCGCGAGGATAGCCTGTCCATTGAAGGACAGCTTGTGCGCTGCCGGTTTGAGGCGCGGGATGGGGTGCGCGAGTACATCGACCGCGGTTTCAGCGGCAAGAATACCAACCGCCCGGCCTTCCGGCGCATGATGGACGACATCCGTGCCGGGGAGATCGGAAAGGTGATCGTGTACCGGCTCGACCGCATCAGCCGCTCGATTCTGGATTTTGCGCAGATGATGGAGCTGTTCGCGGAAAAAGGGGTGGAATTTCTGTCCTCCACCGAGCATTTCGACACCTCGGCGCCCATGGGGCGGGCCATGCTCAACATCTGCATCGTGTTCGCTCAGCTTGAGCGAGAAACCATTCAGGCGCGTGTGCTTGATGCCTACGCCGACCGCAGCCGTCGTGGGCTTTACATGGGCGGGCGCGTGCCGTATGGTTTTGTGCTCGGCGCACAAACGCTGAACGGCGTTCACACGGCCTGTTATGTACCGGTTGAGTGGGAAGCCGCCGTCCTGCGGCGTATGTTCGCCGTGTACGCGCAGGAAGGGACCACACTCGGCGATCTGACGCGGCTGCTGGACAGCGAAGGCGTGCACAACCGGAGTGGGCAGGCATGGAGCACGCCGCGGCTGAGCGAACTGCTCAAAAACCCGATCTACTGCCGCGCCGACCGGCAGGTATACGACTTTTTCCGCGAGCAGGGCGCCGAAGTGATGAACCCGGCCAACGACTTCATCGGTTATCACGGCTGTTACCTGTTCCGCGGGGACAGCCCGAATAAACGCGCCGACCTGCGGGGGACCCGGCTGGTGCTCGCCCCGCACGAGGGACTGGTGGACAGCAGCACATGGCTGGCCTGCCGCCGCCGTCTGCTCGCTGGCCGCCGTATTGCCGCGCCGTCGCAGGGAACCAGTTCATGGCTGTGTGGTCGGGTGCGATGCGCTGCTTGTGGCCGGGCGCTGACTGTCGCGCGCTCCCAATCGGCCGCCGGACGGTATTTTGTCTGCCCGGGCAAGGGGAAAGGCTGCGCCGGTCTGCCGACCATCTATGCGGCCGCACTGGAGCACGCTGTGGCCGAGCGTCTGCTCGAACGTGCCGCGGGCATGTTGGGAGGAGTCAATGCGGAGGCTCTGCGCGGGCAGGAAGCGCTTTTGATGCAGAAATTAGATATTATCGCGGAGAAGTCACTCGAAGCGTCTGGTGCGCTCCTGCGGGCTTTGGAGCACAGTGCTGCGCAAACCGAACGTCAGCTTGCCGCTGTGCAGGCCGCTCGTGCGGATGCCGACCGGCGCATGCAGCCGCTGCGGGCGCGTTGGGAAACACGTTCAATCGGGGAGAAGAAACGAATTGCCGCCGCTCTGACGGATGCCGTGCAGATCGAAGCACAGTGCCTGACCATTGTATGGCGATGTTGAGTCCGACGCTTTGGCGACGCGCTGCGCACCGTGCAGGAAAACCTCGACGCCAAAAACTACTACGCCTATAACCCGGAGTTCGACGTGCAGCCGGTTCCGCAGCCGCGGAATATGCCGCGTATCTGACCAAAAAACCCGGCTTTATGCCGGGTTTTGGCATTCTTTCATAAAGTTTGCTTGTGAAAGATACAAACAGCGGCAGGCGATTACTGGTGAAATCCGCTAGTTTTATCGGGAAAAAAGGGGCAATTGAGGACAAAATGGAAAAAATTAAGAAAAGTATTCAAAAATTCTTGTATTTCAAGGAGATATATGTAAAATAGAAGACGATAAAGTCGTCAGAATCCCACGAAATCCGGGGGTTTTCTTCCGGAGTGGCAGACTGACAGCGTAGAGAGATAAAAGGGGGGTATTGCGCTGAAAATTTGCATTTTCGACGATGACTTGCAGTATGCGCAGAATGCGCGGGACTGTGTCGCGGCCTATATGGCGTCTGCGGGTCTGGCCGGCGACATTGCGATATATACGGCGGAAAGCGACCTGATGATCCGGGCGAAACAACCGGGAAAAATCGATCTTCTTTTTTCAGACATCAACTTGGGCGAAGCGCGGAAAAACGGAATTGAGGTTGTGAAGTCCTTCCAGCTACTGCAGCCTGATTGCCCGGTTGTGTATCTGACCAATTATCTGACCTTTGCCACCGAGGTGTACGATACCCCGCATATCTATTTCGTGCTCAAGTCGGAGCTGGAGCAGCGCCTGCCGGATGTGCTGGCCAAAGCCAATCTGCTGCACCGGCACAGCCGCATGGTGCGCCTCAAAAAGAAGGGCATGGAGGTCGTGATTGACCCTGAAACCATTATTTACTGCGAGCACCATGGCCGCATGACCGATATCGTCACTGCGGACGGCACCCTTGCGGTGTACCAGAAGATTTCCGACCTGATGGGTATGCTGGACGCACGCGACTTTGTACACTGCCATATGAGCTATATCGTACATCTGCGTTATGTCGCCCGGTTTCAGCGCATCGGCTTTGTCATGAAAAATGGTCAGGCGATTCCGATTAGTCGCAACAACATCGCGGAAGCCCGCCGGAAATTTGAAGAATTTTCCGCACGGATGGTTTGAGCACCTGTTCAACAAAGTGACAGATCATCCACACTCTTTGAGACTTTGTATAGAACTTTGCACGGGGAAATTATATTTTTCTTGTAAAAGAATTCATTTTAATGACAGAAAAAAGCATGTCTTTTCCGGATTTTCGCAAAAGGCGTGCTATTTTTTACATTAACATTGTTTTCTCTTACAAACGCCTGTTTTTGCCGGAACGATTCTGTTAGAATAAAATCAGAAGCAGGGAAGAAATATTTTCCCCATCCATCGAATTTTTTGGGGCAGGTGGGTGTGCTTCCGACAGCGAAAGAAGCGGGAACACTTTCGCCGTCGCTTTCACCGCAAGGGAGGATCTGCTTCCGGCAACCTTTCTCCGGAGCAGATCAGGGAGCATTCCCTTGCATTCGCGGGTGCGTGCTGTATCCGTATATCAGAAAAACAGCCGTCGGCTTTTTTGTCGACGGCTGTTTTATTTATTTTTTTCGATCCCCAAGGGAGGAATACAGTACGCCGAACAGAATCAGCGCTGCACCCGCAAGAAACAGGGGCGTGATCTCTTCATGCAGGATCAGGATGCCGAGCACCATCGAAGCCAGCGGCTGGATCGGATAGA
>JBJDZO010000002.1:0-26127 GCA_051868095.1 Butyricicoccus sp.
TTCTCTGGTGTGTACACCGTATTGTAAAATTGCGCCCCAGCCGCCCGGCCCCGGATTGCCCGAACATGCGCCGTCGGTGTAAATCGTAACCTGTTTCACAAAAAATTGCTCCTGTATCTTCTTTTCTTTTGGGTTATCCAAAGTTTCCACAGGGTTATCCACAAACTGTGTATAACATTGCGTAAAATTATTCCCAAGTCTCCCAGACCTCCGGGCAGTAGCCGACGGTCGCCTGTTTGCCGCTCCGCACAATCGGGGTGCGCATGAGTTTGGGATCGTCGAGCAGACGCTCGATTTTCGCTGCATCGTCGGCCAGATAGCGCAGTGTGGCAGCATCCTTCGCTTTGGGGTCAATCAGCGCCTCAAAGCCGCCCACTGCACGGCAGACCGAGGTAAATTCGCCGTTCGACATGCCGTATTTCACAAGGTCGATGGACTGGAATTTGATCCGGCGTTCCTTGAACCAGCGCTCGGCTTTTTTGGTATCAAAACATTTGGATTTTCCGAAAATCTGGATATTCATAAGGTCACTCCGTTATTTGTAATAAAATAAGGATACCCTGTTTTGGGCAGATGCGCAAGAGATAATAATATGTTTTCTAAATATAACAAAAAGTATTCAGAAAAAAACAAAAAATATATAAAATGTGACAGTAAAACACGGATTAAAATTGGGTAAATTTGTGCACATTGAACATTGAAATTTGATTTCTCTTACAATATAATAAAAGCACAAAAAAATGAAACCGATTTCACTAAAAACAAAAATATGTCATAGATAAGAATGCGCTGGAATAGTCTTCCCCCCTTTTTGTTTGTGAGTTCTTTTCTTGCGCATGCTGCAAGGAAATCTCCGCGCAAACGGAGCCGAATAAGCAGAAAGGAGAAATGCAGAATGCTGCATGAAGTCAAATTCCGCTGCGGGCATGCCGGTGTGATGAACCTCACCGGACAAGCCGAAGAGAGAGCAAAAAAGGCAGAATGGTACACAAAGCATATCGTTTGCCCGGACTGTCGGATGGATGCAGCCGTTCTGGATGAACGCTACGGCGCCTTTCAGCAGGAGCGCACGTTTGCGACAGGAATCTTTTCTGTCAACCTTCCAAAATAACATTCATTTCGCCCTCCCCTTTCCAAATGCGGCCGCTGGGTCCTCCGCTCCTGGCGGCCGCGCTCTCCCTGAATTGGATTCCACCTTATGGATTTTCAACCGGAAAAAGTTCCGGCAGGTTCAGGTATTCCCAAAATAATTGGCCGCTGGCTCCGCGGCCGGTCCGGAAAGATTTCGGTGCGCCGTTAGTGCCGAATTTGCTCCATTCCGGGCATTCCGCTAACCAGAAAGGGCGGTTCCCGTCATCCCTTTTTCATATCCCCTCCTTTCCCGTGTGCATCGGTGAACCGTCACCCACTGAAAAGACCGCCTTCCCGCAGAGGCGGTCTTTTCCTGTGGTGCTGCCATATGAAAAAAAGAAAAACGCCCCGATTTGGGGCGTTTTTTTATCGGCTGAGTGCGCCGCAGATCATGCAGAGAACCAGCATGACGGCGGCAAGGATGGCACAGCGGCCGGCAAGACGGGAATAGCGCTGCCCGGCGTCCCGGGCGGATTCGGAGTCGTCGCTCCGAGTGGCTTCGCCGCCTTTCATGCCGACGCGAAACTGGAAGAACACGGTAAGTACCGCGAACAGGCCAAACAGACCCAGCGTTACCAGCTGCAGCGTGCGCATTTACAGCAGGTTGAGCGCAACCGCCAGCACGACGAAAAGAATCGCAACGCCGGTGGTGATGCGGCTCAGGAGCGACTGCATGCCGTGGCCCTTTTTGGAGCCGAAGAAGGTATCTGCGCCGCCGGCGATGGTGCCGGACAGACCCTGGGACGCACCTTCCTGCAGCAGGATGGTGACGATCAGGAACAGGCACGCAAGCGCTTCTACAACGCTCATGACAATGTGCATGGTATCCATAGCTTTTCAAAACCTCCGCTTCTTTTTGGAATACTCATCGATGAAATCCGCAAGAGCCCGCGGGGGGCAATGTGCGTACATATCATCTTATCATACAAGGACATGAAAAGCAAGAAAATTTGCATAAATCGGGGCGGAAGCGTCAAAATTAAACCAGATCTTTGATTAGGTCACGCAGCGGCGCACCCATGCGGTTGACATGGATTTTACGGCTTTCCAGATCCACAAGCGCGATGCGCACACTCGACCAGCCGGCATTCGGTTTGTCGTAGCGCAGCTCGCTGGCCTTGCCCTTGAGCTTGCGGATGACCGCCTTGTCTACCTCGCCGGACACCAGAATCAGGCTGACCATGGAGAATTCGTGCAGCGGATCCACCGGGACGATTTCCCGCTGTACGCCGCGCGCAAATTCCCACCAATCTTCCAGCGCCGCAAGATCCATGGTCGGCACCGCGTACAGCAGACGGAATTCATGGCAATGGCTGGTCGAACCGGTCGGCATGATGCCCATGAGCTTGCGCTTTTCGCTGATCGAATATTCGGCGGTCAGCGCCGCGACGCGGCCATTGTGTTCGGTCATGCGCACGGGCACAAACTGCTTCGGCAGCGCCTGCTCCACCCGGTTTACAAACTCAATAAAATTTTCGGAAAAGTTTGAAACCATAGCGTTTTCCTCACAGATCGGCGGGATATTCGCCTGCATCGGTCATGGAAGCCAGCGCGGCCTGTACCGTCGGCTTGTCCTCGCGGTAGGTTACGCCGAACCAGCGCGCGTCGGTCGTCAGCAGACGGGCGGTCGCCTTGCCGCCCTGAATCAGCTCGTCCACCGCCGCAGGCAGATAAAATTCGCCCTTTTCCGGGTTCTGCGGCAGCTTGGACGCGAAAAATTCGCGCAGCATGCCGGTCAGCTCGGCAAGGAACGACGGCGTAAAGCCCCAAAGGTTCATCGAAACCGGCGTGCCGTCCGCGATGGTGCCGCCCGCGCCGTCCTTTTCCTCGTAGCGAATCACGCCGTCCGCGCCGCGCGCGATGGCTGTGCGCTCAATGATGGACGCGAGGAAGCCGTTTTCGTCAGCGGTACACACGCCGCGCGATACCGTGCCGTTGTCGGTGAGGGTGTTTTCGACCTTGTAGCCGACCATGCAGTAACGATATTTGTCGTCGTCTTCGGCAGCGGACAGAAATTCGTACATCTTGCGGAATGCGTCCGCGCCGTAGAAATCATCGGCGTTAATGACCGCAAAGGGCACATCCAGCATGTCCGCCACGCACCAGACCGCATGGCCGGTGCCGAGCGGCTTGACGCGGCCTTCCGGAGCGGTCAGACTATCCGGAAGATTTTCGAGCGTCTGGAACGCATAATCCACCTGCATATATTTGCGCGCCTTGTTGCCGATGGCTTGTTCAAAAGCCTGCTCCAGCTCGGGCTTGATGATGAACACCACGCGCGAGAAACCTGCGCGATAGGCGTCATAGATGGAATAATCAAGAATAATCTGGCCGTTCGGGCCGAGCGGGTCGATCTGCTTGAGGCCGCCGTAGCGCGAGCCCATGCCCGCAGCCATGACGACAAGCGCCGGGGATTTTTTCATCATGCATGTCCTCCAGAATATGTAGGACGGCGAAAATCACCGTCTTTGTTAAATTACAATCACTTTCTAGTGTTATTATAATGGATTTTCGGTGGTCTGACAAGGCGCGTCCGGCAAAATGCAACAAATATTCGGGAATGAAAAAGTCGTTTTGCATAAAAACAATGAAAATGCTTTTGAGTGCATCCGAGGACATTTCGGATATTGTCAAACCGACCTGAGAAATGGTAAAATAAATAACGGAATGAACTATTATATGCGGCAAACATTTCGGTTTGCATGGAATGAAATGAGGTATCTGCACAAATGCGTAGAACAAAAATCATTTGCACGCTGGGCCCGGCAACAGACAAGGGTGATGTACTGAAAAACATGATGAAGGCGGGCATGAACGTTGCACGCTTCAACTTCAGCCATGGTTCCCATGAGGAGCACAAGGCACGTATGGATATGGTCAAGGCGGCCCGCGCCGAGCTGGGTCTTCCGATTGGCCTGATGCTGGACACCAAGGGCCCGGAAATCCGCACCAAGACCTACAAGGACGGCAAGATTGAGATCGTTGAGGGCCAGGAATTCACCCTGACCACCCGCGACATCGAGGGCGACAACACCATCGTTTCCATTACCTACGCCGGTCTGCCGGATGACGTAGAGGTTGGCACCCGCATCCTGATCGACGACGGTCTGGTTGCATTCGAGGTTACCGCCATCAAGGGCACCGATATCGTCTGCAAGGCACTCAACGGCGGCCCGCTGTCCAATCGCAAGTCGGTAAACGTACCGGGTATCAAGCTGAACATGCCCTTCGTATCCGAGAAGGACCGCGCAGATATCGAATTTGGCCTGACGCAGGGCATTGATTTCATTGCCGCTTCGTTCACCCGCACCGCGCAGGACGTGCGCGACATTAAGGAAATCCTGAAGGAGCACGGTCAGGAAGACGTCGAGATCATCTGCAAGATCGAGAACATGGAAGGCGTCAACAACATTCAGGAGATTCTGGACGAGGCCAACGGCGTCATGGTTGCCCGCGGCGACCTTGGCGTAGAGGTTCCGTTTGAGGAGCTGCCCGAGATTCAGAAGAACATCATTAAGACCTGCATTTCGCGCGGCAAGCGCGTGGTCACTGCGACCCAGATGCTGGAGTCCATGGCCAAGAACCCGCGCCCGACCCGTGCGGAGGTTTCCGACGTTGCCAACGCGGTTTACGACGGCACCAGCGCCATCATGCTGTCCGGCGAGACCTCGGTTGGTAAGTACCCGGTAGAGACGGTGGAAACCATGTCCCGCATCGCCATGAACGCCGAGGCCACCATCCATTATGACCGCCGCCGCCTCACCCGTCCGGAGTTTGCCGAGATGGAGATTGAAGGCGACATGAAGACCAACGCCATCGCGCACGCGGTCTGCACCACGTCGGCCGATCTGGATGCCAAGTGCATCGTTGCCTTCACCGAGTCCGGTTCGACCGCACGTGCGGTATCCGGCCGCCGCCCGGGCAAGCTGATTGTCGGCGCAACCCCGTCCGAAAAGACCTTCCATCGTCTGACCATGACTTGGGGCGTGATTCCGTGCATGGTAAACCGTCCGGCAACCGGCACCGGCCTGTACATGCAGGCAGTACGCGGTGCGGTGACGGCGCTCGATACCAAGGTTGGCGATATCATCGTGGTTACCGCCGGCATGCCGGTTGGCCGCGTCAGCTACACCAACACCATGCGCGTCATTCAGGTGACTGAGGATTACATTAACCTCGCGTTTGAGGACTGAGTGGAAAATTGAGAATGGAAAATGGAAAATGGAGAATGCTCCGTTTTCCGGGTTGAGGCAAAAAATTCATGGTTCGTTCAAAAACGAGCCGGAGATTTTGCTACAATACAAATACTGCACGTACAATCGCGCGGTCTGGCATCAGGCTGCGCGATTTTGGTTTTACTCCGGAAATGACTTGGAGGAAGTTATGTCGCTGAAAAGACTTTGCCGCATTATCCGGCGCTGGCTGTTACTCGCTGTGTTGGTCGTGGGGCTGATTACGGCCGGTCTGTTTGTTTACCGGCTGCTGTTTTCCTATACATATGATGATTCGCTTGAGGGCGTGTCTGATGAAGAACTGGCCGTGAATGTCAAGCCCGCGTCGGGCATCACAAACATTGCCCTGTTCGGCATCGATACCCGGCCGGACGAGCCGACCCGGTCGGACTGTATGATGGTCATGACCATTGACGCGGACGCGGGCAAGATCAAGCTGACCTCGCTCATGCGCGACAGCAAGGTGAAAATTGACGGTCACGGCACACAGAAGCTGTGCCACGCATACAGCTTTGACGGCCCCAAGGGCGCGATTAAAACCATCAACGAAACCTTTGACCTCAACATTACCGACTATGCCGAGGTCAATTTCGTGCAGATGGCCAACCTGATCGGTGAAGTCGGCGGCGTGGATATTGAAGTGTCCGAAAAGGAACGCAAGGAAGCCAACAAATTCATCCGGGAATATTACGAATCGTTTGACATGGAGCCGGAACTGATCGAGAAAGCCGGGTATCAGCACCTGAACGGCATTCAGGCGATGACCTTCGCACGCATCCGCAAGGGCGGCACGGGCGATGACTGGGGGCGTGTCGAGCGGCAGTCGATTGTGCTCGAAGCCATGTTCGACACGGTGAAGGACAAGTCTCTGACCGAGCTGGTGGGCATGATGCCGCGCCTGCTGCCGTATGTGACCACTTCCCTCAAGAAAACCGAGATGATTGCACTGGCCAAGGGTCTGTTTGCAAACGGCAAACCGGAAATCGAGCACGCCCGCGTGCCGGTAGACGGAGAATGGGATTACGGCGGCTCGTCGAACGAGTACATTGTGTACGACCTCGACCGCGCGGCCGCGCAGATCAACGCCTATATCTATGAAGATGAGCCGATCGGCAAAACCGATGACCCGGACGATGAGGACGAATAAAAAAGGACGCCGAAAGGCGTCCTTTTTGTGTGCAGAGAAAATTACTTGTAGAACTCCGGAGTCTCCGGCAGCTCGATGGGCAGCATGTATGCGCCGGTGTTGCGTGCAGTGTTGCAGGCATCCGCGCCGATGCAGGCCGCATAGCCGTCCCACGAAGACGGGCCAACCAGCTTGCCAGCCTCAACCGACTTTGCCCACTCCTCAAACTCAGTGTCGTAAGCCTGTACGAAACGCTGAGTCCAGTCGTTGTAGATCTCGTAGCCAGCCTGGCAGTCCAGACGGGTATGTACGGTGGCCGGGTCGGGCAGCGAAACAACACCCTTCTCGCCAACGACTTCGCACTGGATGTCGTAGCCGTAGCCTGCGTGCTGGTTGATCTCCACGTCGATGCGCACGCCGGTCTTGGTCTCCAGAATCATAACCTGCGGGTCGAGCAGGATCTCCGGGTCCTCGCCGCGGTTCTGCTTGCCGCAGATGACGCCGCCCTTGACGTAGTCCTCACCGACCAGCCAGCGCAGTACGTCCAGCTCATGGATGCCCGAGTTTGCAATGGTCATGTCCGAGGTGTGGCCCGGGACATGGCTGAAATTGCGGTGGCAGGCATGGATGAGCAGCGGTGCGCCGATCTTGCCTTCCTCGATGACCTTCTTCATTGCGCGGTAGCCGTTGTCATAGCGGCGCATGAAGCCAACCTGTACCAGACGGCGGCCAAATGCCATCTCGGCCTCAACGACCTTCTTGCAGTCCTCTGCGGTCGGAGCGAGCGGCTTCTCACAGAATACATACTTACCGGCCTTGATGCACTCGAGCACCAGCGGCGCATGGAACGGGTCGGCGGTGCAGATGACAACAGCATCCACTTCGGGATCGTTGATGAGGTCTACGCCATCTTTGTAGAACTTGGTGCCATACTGTTCGGCAACCTTCTTGCCGCCTTCTTCAAAAACGTCGGAAACCGCGACAACCTTGGTCGAGGTGATGACGTTGGTCAGACGACGGATATGATCGCGGCCCATACCGCCGCAGCCGATTACACCTACACGAAGCATTTTTCAGTTCTCCTTTCGGCCGGCCTGTTCGCCGGCGCCTTTTCTCTTGAAATCTCACGGTTTGGCCATCTCACTAGCCAATTTCATGATAGCACAGGCGCGGCGTGAAGTAAATACCTTTTTTCTGAATTTTACATGAGAAATTTTCGCAAAATACTTGAACGAGCACGTGTCGCTGTGTTACAATATGAGCAGGAAATAAGAGAATGGCGCGGGCGTTCGGAGTCCTGCGTCCTTTGTGGAAAGTTCACGAGAATGACAAGAGAAATGAGGAACGAATTATGAAGCTTGGCATTAAGACCTGTACGCTGACCCTTCCCTACGAAGAAGCGCTGGATTTCTGCGTTCAGCAGGAAATTCCGCTCCTCGAAATCGCTACCGGCAACTGGTCGGCCGCCCCGCATATCGATCTGGATACGGTTGTATCCGACAAGGGCGCGCGCGACAAATGGTATAAGGAAATTGAGGCCCGCGGCCTCAAGCTGGATTCGCTCAACTGCGCGGGCAACCCGCTCGGCTATGAGCACGACATGGACGTAACGGTCAAGACCTTCCGTCTGGCTGAGCAGCTCGGCGTCAAGAAAATCGTCATGATGAGCGGCCTGCCCGCGGGCTGCAAGGGTGACAAGACCCCGGTTTGGATTACGACTTCGTGGCCGCCGGAGACCCAGGACGTGCTGAAGTACCAGTGGGAAGAAGTTGCGATCCCCGAGTGGACCAAGCTGGTGAAGCTGGCCGAGGAATGCGGCATTGAAAAGATCGCGCTGGAGAACCATCCCTGCCAGCTGGTTTACAACGTCGAAACCTGCCTCAAGCTGCGTGACGCGGTTGGCCCGATGGTCGGCATGAACCTCGACCCGTCGCATATGTTCTGGCAGTCGGGCGACCCGATGGCGGCGGCTCGTGTGCTGGGCGCTGCCGGTGCGCTGTACCATGTACACGGCAAGGACGCTCGTCTGGAGCATTATCTGGTGGACCCGAACGGCGTGCTCGACACCAAGACCATCGACGATTTCGCACGCCGCGCATGGAACTTTGTCGCGGTCGGCTCGGGCCACAGTGAGCAGTGGTGGAGCGAATTCCTGTCGGTTGTCCGCATGTCCGGCTATGATGATGTCGTTTCGCTCGAAATGGAAGACCTCACCATGTCCATGATGGATGGCCACCTCTATTCGCTTGATATCCTCAAGCGCGCCATGGTGCTCAATCACTAATCGGTACACAACAAAGACCTCTTTTTTCAGTTTGCGGGAGCAGCGGCGTCCGAATGGACAGCCGCTGCTTCTGTTTTTTTGAATTTTCGGCCAATTGTTCACCGGATTTTCAAAATCCCGCGGTATAATACCTACAAACGGTTATGATACCAAAACCGAAGGAAGTGGACTCTCTATGGCAACGATTTTACTTGCGGATGACGAGGCGCGAATTCGCCGTCTGGTCACCGATTTTTTAAAGCGCGATGGTCATACCATCGTGGAAGCTGCGGATGGCAAGGAGGCGCTGGAGCTGCTGGAAAGCCACCCGGAAATCGAACTGGCGATTCTGGATGTGATGATGCCGGGCGCGGACGGTTTTACCGTGCTGCGCAGCATCCGTGCGGGCGAACGCACCCGCCGCCTGCCGGTGATGATGCTGACCGCACGGGCCGAGGAATTTGACCAGCTGCAAGGCTTACAGGGCGGCGCAGATGATTATGTGACCAAGCCCTTTTCCCCGCTCGTGCTGTGCGCACGGGTCAAAAACCTGCTGCTGCGCACAGGTACGGTACAGGAAGAAAAATCCACCTTCGGAGAACTGGCGATTGACGAGGCGCGGCATGAAGTGCGCGTCGGCGGCGCGGATATCGGCCTGACCCCCAAGGAATACGAGCTGATGGTTTATTTCAAGAACAACCGCGGCATTGCGCTGTCGCGTGAAAAGATTCTCAACGCGGTGTGGGGCTACGATTATTTCGGCGACCTGCGCACGGTCGATACCCATATCAAGAAGCTGCGCGCCAAGCTGGGCGAATACGGCAGCAGGATCGAAACCGTGCGCGGCTACGGCTATCGCTTTGAGGTATAGCGGACATGAAGATTTTACGGGCAGAACCATTGGAATTTGACGAAATTCGCGCGTTTTACCACACACTGATCGATGAAATGGCAGGTTCCCCCTACCCGCCCGGCTGGCAGAAGGGCGTTTATCCGGCGGATGCGGCGCTGCGGGATGCGCTTGCGAGCGGGACACTGTACACCGGCCGGCTGGACGGGCGTATGGTTTCCGCGATGATTGTCAATCATGAGAGCAACGAGGGCTATCGGCAGATCCATTGGCCGACCGACGCGGACGATGCCGAAGTGACGGTCATTCACGCGCTGGGTGTGCGCCCGGTGGACAGTGGCCGGGGCTTTGCCAAACAGATGGTGCGGCAAGCGCTTTCCATGGCGCGGCAGACCGGGCAGAAGGCCGTCCGGCTGGATGTACTCGGCGGCAACCAGCCCGCCGAACGGCTGTATACCGGGCTGGGCTTCCGGTACGCGGGCACGGTGCAGATGTTCTATGAGGATACCGGCTGGACCGATTTCCTGCTGTATGAGTACCCGCTTGCGGATTGCGGCCATGTATGATATCCTGAACAGAGAAACACCGTTAAGGAGGAGAATTATGGCTTTTGATATTCATTCGATTGCGCAGGTATATCAGAACAATCATCTGCGCTTTTCCATCGATGAACAGCGGAACATCATTTTCTTTACCATGAAAACCAAGGTATCGGCCGATGTACGTTTCAATGCGCGTCTCGTCAACCCGCGTACCGCGCTGTTCACGACCATTCTTCCGATGAACATTCCGGAGGAAAACCGTGCGGCGGTCAGCGATTATATTACCCGGGTAAACTACACGCTGCTGCTCGGCAGCTTCCAGCTTGACCTGACCGACGGCGAGCTTGGCTACAAGGCTGCGGGCGTGTTCGAGGAGGAATCTGGCCTTCCGGATTCGGTTGTGATGCGTCTAACGTATGTGGGCTTCAGCATGTTTGATAAGTACATGCCTGGCGTATTCGCGATTGTCTACGGCGGCAAGAGCGCGGCGGACGCTTTTGCGGAAATAAACAGCAAGGAAGACTAAAAATTTGTTAAGGGGACGGTACACCGTCCCCTGCTTTTTGGAGGGTACGCCATGCGGCATTCGATCAAATTCAAATTCTTCGCAGCAAGCTGCGCGATTGCGGTGGCGTTTATCGGCATCCTGTCCGTGCTCAACCTGACACTGTACGACCGATATTATCTGTGGCAGGGGGAAAAAACGCTGGGCCGCATTTATGACACGGTATATGCGGCCTACGAGGAGGGCGGCAGCGAACTGGCGGGCGCGATTGTCAGCGCCGAGGATACACAGGGCGTGCGTCTGTCCATCGTGTCCGAGGACGGCAGCGTGACCTATGATTCCACTCTGCGTGAGCGGCTGACCAGCATGAACAACAATAACCAGAACCTGTTTTACGGCATTTCCATCGCGGAAGCCGCGCTGCGTGCCGCCGACCATGAGCAGGTGGAAAAACGCGGGTGGGCGTTTGTTAATGTCTCCTCCCCCAAGCAGAATGAGGAATTTCTGTGTCTGGTCGGTCGGCTGGGCGACAGCGATTATGTGGTTGCGCGCATCCCGTTCACGTATATGGAGCAGAATTCCATGTTCAATATGGTATTCCTGCTGATTTCGGGCGGCGTGACGCTGATTGTATGCATGTTTCTGGCCTTTCCAATTTCGCGGCACTTCACCCAGCCGCTCATTGCCATGAACGACGTGGCAAACGCCATGGCCGACCTGGATTTTTCCAAAAAATATGAAGGTCTGGCGCGTGATGAGGTCGGCCAGCTCGGGCAATCGATCAACCGCCTGTCCGAGCATTTGGAACAGGCCATTGCCGAATTGCGGCAGTCCAACGAACAGCTTGGGCTGGAGATCCGCGAAAAGGAAAAAATCGATGAAATGCGGCGCGAATTTATCATCAACGTATCCCATGAGCTGAAAACCCCGATTGCGCTCATTCAGGGCTACGCTGAGGGTCTGCGCGAAGGCATCGCCGAAACCCCGGAGGACCGCGATTATTACTGCACGACCATCTGCGACGAAGCGACGCGCATGAACAAGATGGTCATGCAGCTGCTGAACCTGTCCAAGCTGGAGCTGGGCCGCGAGCAGCCCAATTTCATTGACATCGATCTGGATGAGCTGCTGGCCGGTGCGGTCAGCAAAACCGCCCTGCTGGCCGATGGACGGCATCTGACCGTCGAGCGGGCGGACAGCGGCCTGAGCGTGCGCAGCGACTACGGCATGCTCGAACAAGTGGTGAGCAACTACCTGACCAACGCCATCCGCTATACGCCTGAGGGCGGGCACATCCGTGTGACAGCCGCGCACGATGCGGAAGGCACCGTGCTGACCGTGTTCAACGAGGGCGAAGGCGTAGCCGAGGATGAGCTGCCGCTCCTCTGGGAAAAATTCTATCGCACCGATAAGGCGCGTTCGCGGGAATCGGGCGGCACCGGCGTGGGTCTGAGCATCGTGAAGGCAACCGCCGAACTGCTGGGCGGCACATGCGGTGCGCGGAATGTCCCGGACGGCATGGAATTTTGGTTCCGTCTGCCCGATTCGCTGCCGGTTCCGCGAGGAATGTAAGAAAATTGGAGTTGCCTTTTGCGTGAAATTTCGGTATGATAGCAGAGGAAACAACCCGTTTGACCACATGGAGCGTTTGACGAGGGAGGCAGTTTTTATGAGAAAATACATCCCGTGGATGGCATTGCTCGCGGCGGCATGCCTGTTTACCCTGACCGCCTGCGGCGAAAAGAAGCCTGCGGTTTCTTCGGTGGAAGAACCGGCATCGTCTTCGCTGCCCGTGCAGCAGAAGCCGGAAGAAACAGAAGAAAAAACTCCGGAAAGCACTGCGCTTTCGATGTCCGATGCGCGCCGGCTGCTGGCCGAGGATATCGACACCGACGATTACATGATTCTCGACGGCGGCACCAAGCTGGAGGTCGAGGGCGACAGCTATTATCTGTTCATCATTGCGAACCGCACGGACAATAAGGTGGTCGGTCAGCTTGCGGTGAACAAAAAGACCGGCGACAAATACAACTACGAGGGCGAGGGTACACTGGGCGATTATTCGGAATTTTCGCTCTACAACCCGGAAACCGACGCGGTGTACGACTGGGAAGGCATTTTTGTGGAGGGCGAGCGCACGCTGGAGCTGCTGCCGATCGATGAAAACTCGTTTGAGTACATACTCGGCGACCTGACCGGTGTGGCACGAATCGAAGGCAGTACGGCGCAGGATCTGGAAAACAACGTCACCTTCTCGTGGGATGAGGACGGCGGACTGGTGCTGCTCGGCGATGCCGAGGGCAATTTTGCGCCCGCACCGGCCGAGGAATAACCTTGCGCCCGGACGCATACCGATAGAAAGAGCCGGGGCAGCCCGGCAGCAAGGAGATACAGATATGTTAGAAATTCTCAAGGCCATTTTCCTCGGCATTGTCGAGGGCATCACCGAATGGCTGCCGGTTTCGAGCACCGGTCATATGATTCTGGTGGACGAATTTTTGCAGCTGGACGCCTCCGAAGCGTTCAAAGAGCTGTTTTTCGTAGTCATCCAGTTCGGCGCGATTCTGGCCGTGCTCACCGTGTACTGGAAGCGGTTTGTGCCGCTCAAAAAGACCAAACGCGGGCATACGGTCTCTGACCCGGATGTATTCCGCCTGTGGCTGAAAATCATCATTGCCTGCGTGCCTGCGGCGGTGGTCGGCATCCTGTTTGACGATGCGCTGAACGCGCTGTTCTACAACTTCCAGACGGTTGGTCTGGCACTGATTGTGTTCGGTGTCGCGTTCATCGCGGTCGAAAACCGCAACGCTGGACAGCACGCCCGCGCCATGCGGGTGCATGACATCACTTACCGGGACGCCTTCATTATCGGCATGTTCCAGCTCATCGCGGCCATTTTCCCGGGCACCTCGCGTTCGGGCGCGACCATTCTCGGCGGCATTGCCATCGGCGTAGGCCGTGCGGCGGCGGCCGAGTTCACCTTCTTCCTCGCGGTGCCGGTCATGTTCGGCGCAAGCCTGCTCAAATTCATGAAGCTCGGCTGGAGTTACACCGGATTTGAATGGCTTCTGCTCATTGTTGGCACCGTGGTCGCCTATTTTGTGTCGCTCCTGTGCATCCGCTTCCTGATGGGCTATGTCAAGCGCCATGACTTCAAGGTGTTCGGCTGGTATCGCATCGTGCTTGGTGCGCTCGTGCTCGGATACTGGCTCCTAAGCAGATAGGAAATAGAAAGATAGAAGATAGAAAGATAGAAAGATAGGAGATAGAAAGATAGGAGATAGAAAGATAGGAGATAGAAAGATAGAAGATATATCTCCTATCTCCTATCTTCTAACTCCTATCTTCAAACATCTCCTATCTTCTAACTCCTATCTGTACTTGCCTTTTCCCCCTTTTCTCTGCTATCATGGAATCAGAGAAAGGGGGCTTTTTTATGAAGTGTCCACATTGCGGCGTGCATTACGATGACGGCGATTCTGAGTGCCCGATTTGCGGCGCACGCAGACCGGTGTTTCAGAGCAATCCTTCCCCGCTTGCCAAATCGACCGGAAAACCGGCTGAGGCGCATCGGAAGAAGGAAAAAACCTCGTGGAAGGGCGAATATGTGACCAAAACATGTGCGCATCCCAAGAAAAAGGACTGCCCGCATACCACCACCCTGAACGGCAAACCCCAGAAGAAAAAATCCGGTAAGGGCTGGATAATCTTCCTGATTATTATTCTGGTCAATGTCCTGCCTGCGATTGTGGGTCTGATCGGTGAGATTTTTGAGGAAATCACCGATAATTTCCGGGAGAGCTTCGTGCAGGAGGAGATCATACAGGAGGCGGAGACGGTTGAACCTTGGAACGAGGCTTGGGAGTACTTCCCCTGTCTCGGTGTGTGGGGCGTTCCGGATACCCGTGCGCAGGTCATTTTCTCGCAGGAACTGAACGAGGAATACGGCGTAGAGCAGTATGAAATCATGGCGGACGGCGGCTATCAGGAGCGCGGTGTCTACTGGTGGTACGAGAACACCGAGGAAACCGGCGTGGAGTTCCCGGAGGAGTTTCCCGCATCGGAGTACCGTTGGTACACCGTGGAGTTTAACACGACCGACATTACCGGCGCGGCCCCCAATCCACAGGCCGAGCTGGATGGTGATGTAGTGAACGGCTATTGCATTGAGGTGTTCCAGTCGCGCACCGACAGCGAGGAAACCTGGTTCTATGGCTGGGGCGTTCCGTGGCTGTACGAGGACACGCTGGCGTTTGCGCAGTATGCGGGCGGCGCCGAGGAAGCCGGTGCGCTGCTGTCGGCCACAGAACCCGTTTAAAGGACGAAATGTAAGCAAAAAGATAGGAAAACAAGGAATAAAACGGGAATTGCGTTTTGGAAACAACCCTGCTATAATGAAATCAAACAAGAATGGAGGAACAGAGAATGGCTATTTCGAAAGAAGACATTCAGCGCGTCAAGCTGATGGGCTTTCTGCATAACCGCGGCACCGAGAACTTCAACTGCCGCGTCATTACCGGCAACGGCACTCTGACCGGCGAGCAGCTCGCGGCGGTCGGCCGCATTGCGGAAAAATACGGCAGCGGCACCTGCATGTTCACCACCCGTATGACCGTTGAGTTTTCCGGCATCCCGTATGAGAGCATCGACGACGTGGTCAAGGAGCTGGCCGAAGTCGGTCTGACTACCGGCGGTACGGGTGCGCGTGTGCGCCCGGTCACCGCCTGCAAGGGCACGACCTGCGTATTCGGTTTCTATGACACGCAGGCGCTCGGCCAGAAGGTCCATGAACGCTTCTACGAGGGCATGGGCGATGTGCGCCTGCCGCATAAGTTTAAGATTGCGGTTGGCGGCTGCCCGAACAACTGCATTAAGCCCGACCTGAACGATTTTGGCATTGTCGGTCAGCATCCGCCCAAGTTCCAGGAAGAACTGTGCCGCGGCTGCAAGCTGTGCGAAAAGTTCTGCCGCATGGGCTGCATGAAGGTCGAAGACGGCAAGATGACCCGTGATACCGACGTGTGCAACAACTGCGGTTACTGCGTCGGCAAGTGCCCGTTTAAGGCGATCTATGCCGAGGAAATTGCGTATAAGCTGTACGTTGGCGGCCGCTGGGGCCGTATCACCCGTCACGGCACTCCCCTGCCCGGCCTGTACACCGAGGAGCAGGCGCTCGATATGATCGAGAAGGCTATGCTGCTGTTCCGCGACTGGGGCAAGAAGGGCGAACGCTTCGCCGCCATGATCGACCGCGTCGGTGAGGACAAGGTCATTGATGCGCTGCTGAACGGCGATCTGCTGGCTCGCCGCGAGGAGATTCTCGCGAAGGAAATCGTCTGATTTTCCCGAAAAAAGAATAAAGCCACGCCCTCTGTTTCAAACAGGGGGCGTTTCTTTGTCTGGATTCCTTGAAATAAAACAGGAAATCCGGTAAAATAGTTTTATAGTATCCGTGTGCGGCCCGGGGTGGCCGTACCGCCGCAAAGGGGGAACCAGACATGACCGACAAGCCGGAAAAGAAGCATTTGCAGCCTCCGCATCCGTTCGTCATTATTTTCGCGGCCATGCTGTGCGCGGCCATGCTGACCTATTTGGTGCCGCTCGGACGGTACGAACTGAAAGAAGTGACCTACGTCGTAAACGGCGCACAGTATACCGGTACCGCGGTCGATCCGTCCAGCTTCCGCTATATCACGGACGAGAAAAATGAACGTGTGGTCTACCCTGCTCCGGTGTTTGGCGTGACGGCGCGCAGCGAAAGCGGTATGATGAATTTCCTGTTTGACGGCCTGAGCAACAGCCGTCAGGCAGCCGGCACCGCCGGACTTGCCGCGTATATGCTGGTGATCGGCGGTTCTTTCGGCGTGCTGATGCGCACCGGCGTGATTGATCAGGTCATTTTGCGCGTCGTGCGCCGGGTTGGCGGCGCGGTGCTGCTCGTGCCGCCTGCGCTCTTTGTGCTATTTGCGCTGGCGGGCGCGGTGTTCGGCTTCAGCGAAGGTGCGCTTCCGCTCGCTATGCTGGTAATCCCACTGATGATTGCGCTCGATTTCGACGCGATTACCGGCGTGCTGTGTACGTTCGCAGCGACGCAGGTCGGCGTGTCCTGCTCGTGGATGGGCATGGGTGCGCTGTCCAGTGCGCAGTCGATTGCGGGCGTTCCGATCCTGTCGGGCAGCCGTCTGCGTATGATTCTCTGGGCGGTATTCACCGTGCTCGGCGCCGCCTATACGACATGGTACGCTTACCGGGTGTATGACGATCCGCGCCGCTCGATTTCCCACGCGGGGGATGCGCGGTTTCGTGGCCGGTTTGAAAGCCTGCGTGCCCGGCGTGAGTCCTTTTCCCTCGGTATGCGGCTGGTAGCGATTGTGGTGCTGCTGACAATCGGCTGGATGATTTGGGGCGTCGCGACCCTATCCTATACGCTGGACGAGATTGCGTCGGTGTTCTTTGTAATGGCGCTGGTGACCGGTATACTCGGTGCGGCGTTCCATCTGGACGGCATGCAGCTGCGTGATATTTCGCGCGCGTTCCAGTCGGGTGCGTCCGATCTGGTCGGCGCGGTACTTGTCATGGGCATGGCGCAGGGCATGGTGCTGATTATGGGCGGCAGCAGTCCTACCAGCCCTTCGGTACTCAATACCCTGCTGCACTGGGCCAATCGGGCGTTCAGTAAGCTGCCCGGCCTGCCTGCGACATGGCTCATGTATGCGTTCCAATATGGCGTCAATTTTGTGGTGCCGAGCGATGTCGGGCAGGCTTCGCTCACGATGCCGGTTATGGCTCCGCTCGTGGATGGCCTTGGCATCAGCCGTCAGGTGGCCGTGCTGGCGTTTCAGCTCGGCAGCAGCCTGTCCCATCTGCTGGTGCCCACCTCGGGCGTATTGATCGGCGTGCTGAACATTGCCCACGTGGAATGGGGCGATTGGCTGCGCTCCCAGTGGAAAATCATTCTGGCCGTATTCGCCCTCGCGTCGGCGGCAGTGCTGGGTGCTGCCTGTATCGGCTATACGTAATTGCATGAATGGCACAAATCGTCTTGTTTTGTGCCATTTTCTTTGCTATAATGATGCTACGCGGCTGCTGCCGCAAAGGAGAATATGATGAAAGAAAGAGAAAAATTCGGTTCGCGGCTCGGGTTTATCCTGATCTCAGCCGGCTGCGCCATCGGCCTTGGCAACGTGTGGCGTTTCCCCTACATTACCGGAAAATACGGCGGCGCGGCGTTTGTGCTCGTTTATCTGGTGTTCCTGCTCATTCTCGGTCTGCCGATTATGGTCATGGAATTCGCGGTTGGTCGTGCCAGCCAGCAGTCGGCGGCGCGTTCGTTCCATGTGCTCGAGCCGAAAGGCACCAAATGGCACCTCTATGGCTACGGCGCCATGCTCGGCAACTATATGCTGATGGCGTTCTATACCACGGTCGGCGGCTGGATGCTCGCCTATTTTTATAAGATGCTGCGCGGCGAATTTGTCGGCCTGACCCCCGAGCAGGTCGGCGGCGTGTTCAATGATATGCTGGCCAATCCGCTGTACCTGACCTTCTGGATGGTTGTGACCGTGCTCGTGAGCTTCCTTGTGTGCTCGCGCGGCCTGCAGAACGGCGTCGAAAAGGTCAACAAGGTCATGATGCTCGCCCTGCTCGTCATCATGGTCGTGCTGGTGTTCCGCTCGGTGACGCTGGAAGGCGCGGAAGAAGGTCTGGCGTTTTATCTGAAACCTGACTTTTCCAGGCTTTATGAGGCCGAAGGCGGCCTGTTTGAGACTATTTTTGCCGCTATGGGGCAGGCGTTCTTCACGCTGTCGCTTGGCATCGGCGCGCTGGCGATTTTCGGCTCGTACATCGGCCGCGACCGCAGCCTGACCGGTGAAGCAATCAGCATCACCGTGCTCGATACCTTTGTCGCGCTGATGAGCGGCCTGATTATCTTCCCTGCAACTGCGGCTTTTGGTGTGGACGCTGGACAAGGCCCGTCGCTCATCTTCATCACCCTGCCGAATATCTTCAACCAGATGGCAGGCGGCCGCATCTGGGGCGCGCTGTTCTTTGTGTTCATGTCGTTCGCGGCATTCTCGACCATTATCGCCGTATTCCAGAATATTGTGTCCTTCGGCATGGATTTGTGGGGCTGGAGCCGCAAAAAGACCATTTTGTTTAATCTGGTGTTTGTGCTGGTTATCTCTATGCCGTGTATTCTGGGCTTCAATGTCTGGAGCGGGTTCTCCCTCCCCCACATCGGCGGCGTTCAGGATATCGAGGATTTCATCGTGTCCAACAACCTGCTGCCGCTTGGCTCGATGGTTTATCTGCTGTTCTGCACCTCGCGGTATGGCTGGGGCTGGGATCATTTCCTTGCCGAAGCCGATGCCGGTAAGGGCCTCAAGTTCCCGGGTTGGGTGCGCGGCTATGTCAGCTATGTGCTTCCGGTCATCGTGCTGTTCATCTTTGTGATGGGTTACGTGCAGAAATTTAGCGCATAAAGGCAGAAATTGACCTCCTGAACAAAAACAGGAGGTCTTTTTTTATGGTTTGTTTCAGAAAGTTCATGGAATGTACACCATAAAAGAAATGAATAACATAAAAACTGTTTGCAAGTCACTGAGTTCAAACAAAATGATGGATGTTTGAGAAACCGCAAGAAAACGATATTTTCATATGGGACATTGTGCACAGTTCAAAATATGAATCAGAATTTACGCAAAAATAACCCATATTTCACCGTAATACCCCATAAAAACGCATAAAAGCTAGAGAAAAGTCCGCAAGATTCCAATGATAAAATGTTGGTGAAAATTCCGGGTAAGAAAAAATTAGTCATCATTTTCACAAGAATAGTAGTGCAAAATGAAAAACTTTGCGCTATACTTAATACCAGAAAATAAATGATGACCCGCGAGGGTGAGGAAAGGAAATAGACATGAGCTTTTTTGCAGACCTGAAGGACGCAATGGCAAAGGCTGCTTACACCAGCAAGAAGACCGACATGCGCCGCTACGACTACCGCTAAGGAGTCACAAAAAAGGGAGCCGATGACAGGCTCCCTCTTTTCTCCGCAAAATGCAGAAGGAAGCCGACGTCAGGCTTCCTTCTTTTTTTATCCCTGCCGCAGCACCCATTCGATGGCTTTGGCCACGCCGTCGTGCGCGTTGTCATCGGTCACATGACGGCACAGCGCCTTGACCTCGTTGCGCGCATTGCCCATCGCAATCGGCATGCCGACCGCCGACAACATTTCCAGATCGTTTTCGCTGTCCCCGACCGCGGCCGCGTGCGCAAGATCGGTGCCGTACAGACGGCAGACCATAGAAAGCGCGGTCGCTTTGTCCGCCGCTGGCGAAACCACCTCCAGATTGTCGCTCGCCGAACTCATCACGCGGATGCCTTCAATCTGCGACAGCACCTGACGGGCGTTAAAAATATTCGCCGGGTCCAGACTGCGCGAGAAGATTTTATCGACCATTACATGACCGTTTGCTACCCATTCCGCCACCGACGGCACGACCTTTTTGTTCGCAAGATAACCTTCGTTGGACTTGTAGCGCGAAAAAGACAGCTCATCATACGGTGTAATCAGCAGATTTTCTGCCACATATACCATGGTGGACAGGCCAACGCGCTCGAGCGCCGCCGCCGCACGCACCGACGATTCCCACGGCATGGACAGGCGCATGAAGCAGCGTTCCTCATCCAGCAGCGACAGCGCTGCGCCGCCTGACGTGACCATATAGTTGTCCATGCCCATGATGTGGGCAAACTCAGCCGCTTCGCCGCAGATGCGTCCGGTCGAAACCACGACGCGCACACCATGCGCCTGTGCGTCACGCACCGCTTCCACCGTGGAAGGCTCTACCAGGTTTTTGGGGTTCAGCGCTGTGCCGTCAAGGTCGAGCGCAATCAGATTGTATTTCATGGGTTCCTCCCCTATCGAATTTTTTTCTTCTTTAAGGATACGATAAATCCGGTCGGTTGGCAAGGGTTCACACAATGTTCACTTGACTTTACAAACCGCTGACTTTACAATTAACTTAGTTAATCATTAACGGAGTTAATTATTTTGAGGAAGGAGTGTCTGCATGACCGACGTAGAGAAATTTTTTCACGCGATGCATCGATTCCGCCGGCTGCGCATACCCGAGCGGATTGGCATGCTGCCGCGTGCCGAGCATATTTTGCTGGAAAGCATCCGTTCGGGGCTGGATGAGGACGGCACGCCGCTGAACGCGGCCTGCATGGCGCGCCAGATGCACATTTCCGCGCCCGCGGTATCGCGCACCATGCGCCGCCTGCGCGAGCGCGGCTACATCACCGCCGACCCCAACCCGGAGGACCGCCGCCTGCTGCGCGCACAGATTACGCCCGAAGGCCGCGAACGAATGGAGGAGGACCGCCGCAAAATGGATGCGCTGGTGAGCGGAGCGCTTGCGCAGCTCGAGCCCGGTGAAGCCGAACAGTTTTTCCAGACCTTCGAGCGGCTGTGTGCCGTGATCGAGGACGCACTTGAATCCAAATAAAGAAAGGAAGCACCATGCGCAGTATTTTCAGAAATTTAAAGCCGCAGTGGAAAACCGTCGTGCTGATTCTGCTGTGTCTGCTGGTCAAGGCGGTGTGCGATCTGTCGCTGCCGACCTATACCTCATCGCTGATTGATGTAGGGATCCAGTCGGACGGCGTGGAATATGCCGTACCGGCAGCCATCCGCCGCGAAAGCTACGATGCAGTTGCCGCGCACATGACCGCGGACGAACAAACGCTCTGGCAGGACAGCTACGAGCCAAACGGCGACGTATACACCCGAAAAGATGACGCAGACGAAAAGGCACTTGATACGGTGTTTACCGCGCCGATTGCACAGGCCGCCTTGGATGCGCGCGGCCAGACAGTGTCCCGCGATGCGCTGAACCTCATGGGCGAACAGACCGTGCACGCAACTGCGATTTCCTTCGTCATCGCGGAGTATGAGGCGCTTGGCATCGATTTGGAAGCCATCCAGACCGGATATCTGTGGCGTACCGGCGGCAAAATGCTCGTCATGAGCATCCTCATGGCCCTCGCCGCCATGTTCAGCATCCTGCTGGCCGCGCGTGTCGGCGCATCGGTTGGCCGTGACCTCCGGGAAAAGGTGTTCCGCAAGGTCATGAGCTTTTCGGGCGCTGAGTTTTCCCGGTTCTCCACCGCTTCGCTCATCACGCGCAGCACAGGCGATATTCAGCAGGTGCAGCTCGTCACCACCATGATGCTGCATATGATCGCCTATGCCCCTCTGCTCGCCGCGGGCGGTATCTTTATGGTCATCCGCACGGGCGCCGACATGGAATGGATTATCCTGCTTGCGGTCTGTCTGCTGTTTGTGCTGGTCGGCACGCTCATGAAGCTGGCCATGCCGCGGTTTAAGAAGATGCAGTCGCTCGTAGACCGCGTGAACCTTGTTGCGCGTGAGATTTTAACCGGTCTGTCGGTCATCCGTGCGTTTGGCCGCGAAAAGGTTGAGGAAGAACGCTTCGACACTGCCAACCAAAACCTCATGAAAACCATGCTGTTTACCAACCGCTGTATGTCGTTCATGATGCCGTGCATGATGCTGCTGATGAATGGCATTTCGGTGCTCATTGTGTGGGTTTCCTCCCACCGCATCGATTCCGGCCTGCTTGGCGTAGGCGATATGACCGCGTTCATCACCTATACCATGATGATTGTCATGAGCTTCCTCATGCTGTCCATGATGAGCGTTATGCTGCCGCGTGCCGCGGTGTCGAGTGAACGCATTGACGCAGTGCTGGCCACCGAGCCGTCTATCCACTCCCCTGCCGCGCCGGTAAAGCCCGCCGCGCCCAAGGGCGTGGTACGCTTTGAGCACGTGTCTTTTCATTACCCGGACGCGAGCGAGGAAGTGCTGACAGACATCGATTTTGAAGCTCTGCCCGGCCAGACAACCGCAATTATCGGTTCGACCGGCTGCGGCAAATCGTCGCTCGTGAACCTCATCCCCCGCTTTTACGACGTGACCGGCGGCCGTGTGACAATCGATGGCGTGGACGTGCGCGACCTCGAGCTGCACGACCTGCGCGGCCTCATTGGTCTTGCGCCGCAGAAGGGCGTGCTGTTCTCGGGCACGATTGCTTCAAACATTCGCTACGGCGCGTCGGATGCTTCGGATGAGGAGGTGCGCGGCGCGGCGGACATCGCGCAGGCGACCGAATTTATCCAGAGCAGGCCGATGGGATTGGACAGCCCGATTGCACAGGGCGGCTCGAATGTGTCGGGCGGCCAGAAACAGCGCCTGTCCATTGCGCGTGCCGTGGCTCGCAAACCGCGGATCTATATTTTCGACGACACCTTCTCGGCGCTCGATTTCAAGACCGACGCTGCGCTGCGCCGTGCACTTGGCCCGCAGACCAAAAACAGCACGGTTTTCATCGTTGCACAGCGGATTTCGACCATTCTATATGCCGATCAGATTCTTGTCCTCGACGACGAAGGCCGCCTCGCGGGCAAGGGCACGCACAAGGAGCTGCTGGCCTCCTGTGAGACCTACCGGCAGATTGCACGCAGCCAGCTTTCCGAAGAAGAACTGAAGGAGGGTGTATCATATGGCAGATAATCGACCCATGCCGGGCGGCCCCGGCAGCCCTCCGCACGGTCCACGGCCCGGACACGGCCCGGGCGGCGGTTTCGTCCCCGGCGAAAAGGCCAAAAACTTCCGCAGCACCATGAAAAAGCTGCTGGGCTATATCGGTTCTTACCACATCGCGGTGATTCTCGTCGCGCTGTTCGCGGTCGGCGGCACGATTTTCAACATCATCGGCCCGAAGGTGCTCGGCTCGGCTACCACCAAGCTGTCAAACGGCTTGCTCGCCAAGATTGCCGGCACCGGCAGCATTGATTTTGCGGGCATTGCACGCATTCTGCTGTTCGCGCTCGGCCTGTACCTGATCAGCGCCAGCCTGACCTTTTTGCAGAGCTGGCTTATGACCGGCATCACGCAAAAAGTCTGCTTCCGCATGCGCCGCGAGATCGTGGAAAAGATCGACCGCATGCCCATGCGCTATTTCGAAAAGCGCACCTATGGCGAAGTGCTTTCGCGCATCACAAACGACGTCGATTCCCTCAGCACCGGCCTCAACCAAAGCATCACCCAGCTCATCACCTCGGTGTCCACGATTGTGGGCGTGCTCGTCATGATGCTGTCCATTTCCCCGCTCATGACGCTCATCACCCTCGTGCTGCTGCCGCTGTCTGTCGGCCTCATCGGTCTGGTCGTGCGTTTTTCGCAGAAATATTTCCGCAGCCAGCAGGAATACCTCGGCGTCATCAACGGACAGGTCGAGGAAATTTACAGCGGCCACACCATTGTGCAGGCCTTCGGACAGGAGGATGCAGTGTGCGAGAATTTCCGCCAGGTCAACGACAAACTCTATGAATCGGCATGGAAAAGCCAGTTCATGTCGGGCATGATGCATCCGATTATGGTGCTGGTCGGCAACCTCGGCTATGTTGGCGTGGCGATTTCGGGCGCACTGCTCGCCGCACGTGGCCGTATCACCATCGGCAACATTCAGGCGTTCATTCAGTACGTGAAGAACTTCACCCAGCCCATTCAGCAGATTGCGCAGATCACCAATATGCTCCAGTCCATGGCCGCAGCCGCCGAGCGTGTGTTTGCGTTCATGGACGAGGAGGAGGAAGAACAGTCCTCCGCGCACGATTATCACCCGGGAAATATCCGCGGCGAGGTCGTATTCGATCATGTGCGCTTCGGCTATCGCCCCGGACAGACGGTCATCAAGGATTTCTGCGCCAAGGTACAGCCCGGCCAGAAAATCGCGATTGTCGGCCCGACCGGTGCGGGCAAAACCACCATGGTCAAGCTGCTCATGCGCTACTACGACGTGCAGGAGGGCGGCATCTATCTGGATGGCCACAACATCCGCGAATTTGGCCGCCGCGGCCTGCGTGATGCCTTCGCTATGGTCTTGCAGGATACGTGGCTGTTTCAGGGCACGATTATGGAAAATCTGCGCTATGGCCGCATGGATGCGACCGACGAGGAAGTGATCTCCGCCGCCAAGGCTGCGCGTGTGCACCACTTCATCCAAACCCTGCCGGGCGGCTACCAGATGGAGCTGAACGAGGAAGCTTCCAACATCTCGCAGGGCCAAAAGCAGCTTCTGACCATCGCGCGCGCCATTCTGGCCGACCGGCCGGTGCTGATCCTCGACGAGGCGACTTCGTCGGTTGATACGCGCACCGAATCGGAAATCCAAAAAGCCATGGATACGCTGGTTGCCGGGCGCACAAGCTTCATCATTGCGCACCGCCTGTCCACGATCAAAAACGCCGACCTCATCCTGTGCATGAAGGACGGCGACATCGTCGAGCAGGGCAATCACGAAGAGCTGATGGCGAAGGGCGGCTTCTACGCCGGCCTGTACAACAGCCAGTTTGAAAAGGTCTCCTGATGATAAAAAGGCTGTCGATATTCGGCGGCCTTTTTATATAAATTAGATAATATTTATATAAAATTTCGGTAATAATGCATCTATATTTTAATGAAAATATGTGTAATAATATAAATATATTGAAAAATTGTATATTTTTGATGAATTTAAAGTGCAAAGGAGTCGATTATTGTGAAATGTAAACCACGTAAATTTATTGCCATTCTTTTAACGATAGCTTTTTGCTTTTCTGTGGAAGCCCCTGCATTAGCTGTTACTCAATTGGGAACCTCAATTCAGACTTTTTCAGATGGCACCAAATTTGAAACGCACATTACAAGTGATACTTCAAAGAAATTCATAGAGTATGATGATGCTGGTGAAGTTACTAGTGAAGCTACCTTTGAAACAGATGGTACGGTTAACGTTGCGATTTTAGACAATGGTAAGGAAGTTTTCAAATCTGTTTTTAATACCGAAACAGAAGAAATGAAACTTTATAGAAAGCCTTCTAGTTCTCCCGACAGCGCGTACTGGCTTTTCTATGAAACACCGACATCCGTATCATCTGTAACACCGACCCCTCGTATCTGGATGACAGATTATCGTCATGGGGCCTGCTTTGAGTTTGATTGGTATGAGTACAACGATAATTCTCATGAGTTGTATATTAACCATCAAGTCGCTAAAGCACCTGCAAATAAGTTTCTCAAAGAATGTAATACATTTCTTGAAAATTCTATTGCAGCTGACGAAAATACCGGCGCGATTGTTTTAGATATCTTGGGATTTATTCCTGGAGCTAGTACGTTGGCGAATTTTGGGCATATTGCATATACTGGTGCTGTTTCTGGTGATAGTTCCGCTGTAATTGCAGATGCTCTTGTCACAGCCGCTCTTAGTATTGCGGGAGAAGTTTGTAAACCAGCAACCGTAGTTGCGACATTAATTGATAGTGTTAACCTTATTATGAGTTTCAATAATGTTCATTCTGCATATAATAAAGTTAAACAGGGCTGATTCTATCAGGATATTGCTTC
>JBJDZO010000003.1:0-6188 GCA_051868095.1 Butyricicoccus sp.
GGCGTCACCACCGGCCCGATGACCGTACCGTTTATCATGGCGCTCGGCATCGGTGTCGCTGCCATCCGTACCGACCGTCACGCCGCCGACGACAGCTTCGGTCTGGTCGCGCTGTGCTCAATCGGCCCAATTCTGGCCGTGCTGCTGCTCGGCATGATCTACAACCCGGAAGGCAGCGAATACATACCCACGTCCATCCCGGAAATTCAGGACTCGACCGAGCTTTGGGCGCTGTTTCGTGAGGGCTTCCCCGCGTATTTCCACGAAATTGCCGTGTCGCTGCTGCCGATTCTGCTGTTTTTCGGGGCGTTTCAGGCGCTTGTGCTCAAGCTGTCCCGCGCAAACCTGCTGCGCATCGCGGTCGGTCTGGTGTATACCTACATCGGTCTGGTCCTGTTCCTGACCGGTGCGAACGTGGGCTTCATCCCGGCGGGCAACTACCTCGGGCAGGTCATCGCCGCCCTGCCCTATCGCTGGATCATCATTCCCATCGGCATGCTGATCGGCTTCTTCATCGTTAAGGCCGAACCGGCGGTGTACGTCCTCAACAAGCAGGTCGAGGAGATCACCGACGGCGCGATTCCGGCGCGCGCGATGGGTGCCAGTCTGTCCATTGGTGTGGCGGTTTCGGTCGGGCTGGCCATGCTGCGTGTGCTGACCGGATTGCCCATTCTGTATCTGCTCATCCCAGGCTATGCGCTCGCGCTCGGTCTGTCGTTCTTCGTCCCGAAAATTTTCACCGCGATTGCGTTTGACTCGGGCGGCGTCGCTTCCGGCCCCATGACCGCGACCTTCCTGCTGCCCTTCGCGCAGGGCGCGTGCATCGCTGTGGGCGGCAGCATCGTCATCGATGCGTTCGGCGTGGTCGCCATGGTCGCCATGACCCCGCTGATCACCATTCAGGTGCTTGGCATGATCTATCAGCTCAAAAAGCGCCGCAGTGAAAAGCGTCTGTCCACCCTCACGCCCGATATGGCGTTCGATATGCTGGACGATGACGCGATCATCGAACTGTAAGGAGGCCCCGCCATGAGTGAACTTTATCTGATGGCTACCATCACCGACCGCGACAAATGGAAGCGGTTCCGCAGCTTTTACCGCAGCTTTGGCATCGAGGTCACACTCAGCACGGTCGGCCGCGGCACAGCCGCCAGCGAGATGCTGAACTATTTCGGTCTGGAAGAAGCCGAAAAGGTCGTAATTTTCTCCTTTGTCACCCGTGAGCTGTGGCGCACAATCAAAGAGGGCCTGCAAAAGCAGCTCCGCATCGATGTCCCGGGCACCGGTATCGCTTTCATCATCCCGCTCAGCAGCATCGGAGGCAAAAAACAGCTTCAGTTTCTGACCGAAAACCAGAACTTCACGAAAGGGGAGGAATCCACCTTGCAGGACACCAAATACGAACTGCTCGTTGCAATCGCCAATCAGGGCTACACCGACCGCATCATGGACGCGGCGCGCGGCGCAGGCGCGGCGGGCGGCACGGTCATCCACGCCAAAGGCACCGGTATGGAGGGTGCCGAACGTTTCCTCGGCGTGTCGCTCGGCAGCGAAAAGGAAATGGTATTCATCGTCACAAAGCGCGAACACAAAAACACCATCATGCGCGCGATTATGGATCAGGCCGGCATGAACAGCAAGGCCAAAAGCATCGTATTTTCCCTGCCCGTCACCAGCACGGCGGGCATGCGTCTGATGGAAGAAAGCACCGGCGACGACTGAAAAAAGGCTTCCCGACCGGGAAGCCTTTTTGAATTATTCATCAAAGCGCTGCCTTTCCCGGCGGGCACGCATGCGCCGCTCCCGGATCATGCGCCGCTGCCGCCGGATGCGCGCCGTGCGGTAGGACAAAAAGCCAAGGAACGCCAGCAGCAGCACCAGCAGCACGCCGCCCGCGTACCATAGCACCTTCGGAATGCCGCCCTTCTTTGCAGGAGACTCGGTGGGTTCGGGCACGGTCCGGGGTGCTTCTTCGGTGAGCGCTGCCGCGCTCACCGTCTGTATCGGCACCTCAATGGCCAGCAGCTCCTGCCCGCCGCAGGCTGCCCGCAGCGTACCGTACTGCGCCGACCAGACCAGGTCATCCGCCGTGTTTCCGGCGGGCAGCAGCACCATGGCCGGTTCCACCGCGTCCGCATCGGGCGATAATCCGGCCCGCTCGGCTTCCGCTGTGATGTCCGCCGCGCTCAGCTCGGTTTTGGTGAAGTTGTCATAGCCGTAAGCGAACATGGCGACCGTGTCGCGATGCTTGTCGTACTTGCTTTCGGTCGTGCCCATGGTCACGGCGATGAGCGTCACGCCGTCCCGCCGCGCAACCGTTACAAGCGTGTGTCCAGCCTGCGTGGTGTAACCGTTTTTGCCCGCAATCGCGGTCGCGTCGTAAAACTTGGACTGCGGATTCAGGATGTTCTGCTTGTTCCAGAACTCCCGCTGTTCGTCCTGCTTGTTGGTCGGCGGCATATAATAAACCCGCGTGCCGGAAATTTCGGCAAACTGGTCATATTCCAGCAGCGCACGGGTAATCACCGCCATATCATAAGCTGTGGTATAGTGCAGCGGGTCATCCAGACCGTGCGCGTTCATAAAATGGGTATGCCGGCAGCCCAGCTCGACCGCACGCGCAGTCATATGCTCCGCAAAGGCCTGCTGTGTGCCGTCCACCGCTTCGGCCAGCACATTGGCTGCGTCGTTTGCCGAGGTCAGCAGCATGGCATACATCATCTGCTCGAGCGTGACCTCCTCGCCTGTATCAAGCGCGATATTGGTCGAGTCGCGCTCAATCGAATGCACGGCTTCATAGCTGACGGTCACGGTCTCCGACAAATCCCGGCCGCTTTCGAATACGAGCAGCGCGGTCATCAGCTTGGTGATCGACGCCGGGTGGGCAGTCGTGTCCATCTCCTTGTCCAGCAGCACCTGTCCGTTTTCCGCGCAGTACAATACCGCTTCCTTTCCCGCAAGCTCGGGCACATCGGCTGCCGCCGCCGGAAAAATTCCCAGCATGAGCACCAGAATCAGCGCATAGAATCGTTTCATGTCTCGTTCTCCTCTCTCCGCCGGGCCGCCGCGTGGGCCGCCCACTGCTTTTATCATACACGATTTCCTGCATGGCTTGCAAGAGACTCAAAAAAGTTCCTATTTTTCCTTTGCTGCGGCAGGCAAAGGAATTCTCCGAAAACCGAAAAAAATCTCCAAAAAAATTTCCGGCTATGCTATAATAGGAAGTAAGCGCGCATATGCGCGGAATTCCGCACGGAGGAAGCGACAATTCTTGAACATCCTGCTTTTGTATCTGCTGGCCGTGAACGTCCTCGGCGCGGCAGTGACAGCGCTCGACAAATGGAAGGCGCAGCACCGCCGCTGGCGCATCCCGGAAAAAACACTGTTCCTGCTGTGTGTGTTCGGCGGCTGTCCGGGCGTTTATCTCGCCATGCGGGCCTGTCGGCACAAAACGCTGCACAAACGCTTTATGTGGGGCATCCCGGCGATCTTTGTGCTTCAGCTTGCCGCGGCCGCGCTGTACTTTTTCAAATTCCACGAAGGACTGTAACGCATGACTCAATTTATCATTCAACATTTCATCCCGGACGCGGACAATGTGCGGGATGCGCAGGTGCGTGAGCGCTACGGCATTGTCTCCGGCATCGTCGGTCTGCTGTGCAACCTGCTCCTGTTCACCGTTAAGCTGTGCATCGGCCTGGCTACCGCATCCATTTCCATCGCCGCCGACGCAGTCAACAACCTGTCGGACGGCTTGTCCTCGCTGATTTCGGTGGTAGGCTTCAAGCTTGCGGGCAAGGCGCCCGACAGCAAGCATCCCTTCGGCTATGGCCGCACCGAATATCTCGCCGGTCTCGCGGTCGCGTTTTTGATCGGCGTGGTCGGCATCGAATTCGCCAAATCTTCCCTTGACCGTATCTTTCACCCGGCGCCGGTGCGCTTTTCCGCGGTGCTGATGGTCATTCTTGCGCTGTCCATGCTGGTAAAGCTGTGGATGGGCGCGTTCAACCGCGAGCTTGGTCACCGCATTGATTCCACTGTGCTGCTCGCGGCCATGCAGGACTCCATCAACGATGTCATCACCACGTCGGTCGTTCTGGCCGGCATGCTCGCGTCCCGCTTCACCACCATCCCGGTGGACGGTTACATCGGTCTCATCGTCGCGGCCTTTATCCTGTGGTCGGGCATCGGTATTGCGCGCGATACGCTCAGCCCGCTGATCGGGCAGGCGGCCGATCCGGACATCGCCAAAAGCATCGAGGAAGTAGTGCTCGGCTTTGACGGCATCATCGGCGTCCATGACCTGATTGTACACAACTACGGCGCGGGCAAATCGCTGGCTTCGCTGCACGCTGAGGTGCCGGACAACGCCAACTTCGTCGCCATCCATGAGGTGGTGGACGAGGCCGAAAAGACGGTCTGGGAAAAGACCGGCGTATTTGTCGTCATCCACATGGATCCGGTTTCGGTTGATGACACGCGCGTGAACACGCTGCGTGAAATGACCGCCGTGGCCATTACCGAGGTCGATCCCCGGCTGACCATGCACGATTTCCGCATCGTGGACGGCGACCGGCAGATCAATCTGATTTTTGACGTAGTCGCCCCCTTCGAATATCAGGGCGACAAGCGTAACCAACTGCTGCACGATATCCGGCACGTACTGCGCGCACGGGATAAGCGCTTCAATGCAGTTATTACAGTAGACCATCAGATGTAAAAAATGGAGAAGATCAAAGGAGGGGTATTATGCTGCTGATCTACACCGCGCATATCATGGACCCGTACACCGGGCTGGACGGTCTGCGCGATATTCTGATCGATGATAACGGCATCATCACCAAGGTGGAAAAACACATCGACTGGGCATCTGCCGGCTCGGATGTCAAAATGCTCGACGCAAAGAGCATGACTGTGGCGCCCGGCTTTGTGGACACGCACGTTCATTTCCGCGACCCGGGCCAGACTCAAAAGGAGGATATCCGAACCGGTATGCGGGCGGCTGCCGCAGGCGGCTACACAACCGTAGTGTGTATGGCGAACACCAAACCGGTCTGCGACAATCTGGAAACGTTGCAGTATGTGCAGCAGACCGCCGCACAGGAACCGCTCGTCAACGTCCTGCAGGCGTGCGCGATCACCAAGGGGCTGGAAGGCAAAGAGCTGACCGATTTCGCCGCCCTGCTGGACGCGGGCGCAGCCGGATTCACCGATGACGGTGTGCCGCTGCGTGACGCGGCGCTTACCATGCGCGCGATGGAGCAGGCGGCCAAATGCGGCACCCTGCTGTCGTTCCACGAGGAAGCGCCTGAGTTCGTCGCCTCTCCCGGCGTCAATGCCGGTTCGGCTGCGGCCGAGAAATTCGGCGTACCGGGCGCACAGCCGATCTCCGAGGAGGTCATGATTGCCCGCGATATCGCGCTTGCGCTCCGTTCGGGTGCGCGTGTGGTGTTCCAGCACGTTTCGAGTGCGCTTTCGGTTGCACTGATCCGCGCAGGCAAGGCGCTTGGCGCGAAAATCTATGCCGAGGTTACGCCGCATCATTTGGCGCTGACCGAGGATGCAGTGCTCGAACATGGCACGCTTGCGCGCATGAATCCGCCGCTGCGCACCGAAGCCGACCGTCAGGCGCTCATTGCCGGTCTCAAAGATGGCACGATTGACATGATTGCGACCGACCACGCGCCGCATACGGCCGACGAAAAAGCCCGCGATTTCGCGTCTGCGCCCTCGGGCATTCTCGGGCTGGAAACCGCATTCTCGGTATGCAACACCGCGCTGGTCAAGGCTGGCCGCATGAACCGTATGCAGCTGCTCACGCGCATGTCCAAAAACCCGGCCGAAATCTACGGTCTGACCGGTAAATCCATCGAGCCGGGCAACCGTGCCGAGCTGGTCATCCTCGACTGGGACGCAACCAAAACCTATACGTCCTATCAGTCCAAATCGTCCAACAGCCCGTTTACCGGCAAGCCGCTGCGCGGCGCGGTACAGAGCATCGTCATGGGCCAGCGGGAAATCCGTCTGCGCTGATACCAGAATACAGAAAGGAATACGTGACATGGAAGATACAAAAACCATCCAGCAGTCTGAACCGGCGGCAGCTCCCGCCTCTGCGCCCAGCAGCGCCCCCCGTTCGGAGCCGCGTCCTCGTCCCCGTAAAAAGAAAAAGAGCAAGCGTATCCGCC
>JBJDZO010000004.1:0-6183 GCA_051868095.1 Butyricicoccus sp.
TCAATCGTAACGCCCACATCCGAACGCAGTGCGGTTTCATAGCCATCTTCCTGCAGCAGTGCGCCTAACTTTTCGAGTACGGTCATGCTGTTTTCAATCTTAAAATAATATAGATTGCCGTCCTTTTCGATCAGGGTCGCCTGCTCGAGCGCGGGCGGATTGCCATTGCCGACTGCTACATAACAGAATCCATAGCCGTGGGTCAGCAGTTCGTCCGGAACAGCGATTGCAAGGCCTGCCGCTGCATTCTGCTCGGTCGTCATCCGTGCAGCAAACGCCGAAGGCGCACCAAGGGTCGGTTCACTTCCCTCGTCCATGCTTTCCGGCACAGCTTCCGGTGATGCATACAAGCTGCCGCCGCTTTTCTGGCCTGCTCCGGCATCGCTTTCTCCCGCCGATTCGCTGATTCGCGGAACGATCTGTGCGTCCTCTGCCGGCTCCTGCGCCGGATTCAATGCGGTCAGCGGCATGTCTTCCATCGCCGCGCCTTCCTCATCGGCTGAACCTGTCGCCGCCACGGACACCGAATCCCGTTCCACCTTCAGGCCGCCAAACACATCGCTTGCCGCGCCCGATACTGCAATCATCACGCAGGCCGCCGCAGCCGCAATCATGGTAAATACCGGCGGACGGCGTTTGCGTTTTTCGGGAGGCGCCACTTTTTTGCGTGCTTCTTCCACCACGCCGCTCATGATCTTCTCGTGCAGCGCTTCAGGCAGCGGCTCTTTTACGTCCCCCCAAGCGGTACGGATCAGCTTCAAATCGTCCAGATACGCCGCACAGGCGGGACACTCCGCCAGATGGGCGTCGAGCTCACGCTTTTGCGCCCGGCTCAGCTCCCCATCGAGTGCCATCGAGCACAGTTCTTCGAAATACTCACAATCAGGCATCTTCCCGCCTCCTTTCTGTCTGTTTAGACGCAGAAGGAAGCGAAATGTTCCCGCGTTCGATCAAAATTTTTCGCAGCGCCGCACGTGCACGTGCCAGACGGGACTTCACTGTCCCTTCTTCCAGCGAAAGCGCCGCCGCGATATCCGCATAGCTCATGCCCGCCACATCGCGCAGAATCACGATTTTGCGGTGCTCCTCGGACACCATGCTGAGCGCAATATCCAGTTCGCGCCGCAGTTCACTGCTTTCGAGCGCGGCTTCCGGTTGATGCTCGCCGCGTGTCTCGGGCACTTCAAACGCCAGTTCCTCATCCAGCGAATCGACCGGGCGGCTCTTGCGAGCATAATCCACGCACAGATTGGCGGTCACGCGGTACAGCCACGTGGAAAATCCGCTGTCCCCACGAAAGCTGTCCAGCGCATGGTAGGCGCGCAGAAACACCTCCTGCGTGATGTCGGCCGCGTCATCCTCCGACCCGGTCGAGCGAAGGGCCAGCGAATAGACCCGCCGCTCATACGCGGTGACCAGCGACTCAAACGCCGCCATTTCACCCTTCTTTGCCCGTTGAATGAGCACTTTCTCTCCGGTCATGCGCCGCCCTCCTTTCCGTTTATTCGGCGTACCGCGCCTTGAGCTCGTCCGCCAGCGCGTACAGCTCGCTCATTTCGCTGAGCATGCTCACGCGCTTTTTGTATTCCTTCAGCCCCGGCACTCCCTTGAGATACCAGTTCACATGCTTGCGCGCCTCGAGCAGCGCAATGCGCTCTCCCTTGTCGGCCATTGCCAGTTCAATCTGACGCACCGCCGTATCGACCCGCTCCCGAAACGACGGCTCAGGCGGCAGCACCCCGGTTTCGAGCAGCGCATTCGCCCGGGAAAACAACCATGGGTCGCCCAGACAGCCCCGGCCGATCATGACGAAATCGGCGCCCGTGTGCTCCAGAATGCGCCCCGCATCCTCGGGCGAAAATACATCGCCATTGGCCGCGACCGGAATCGACACCGCCTCTTTCACCGCGCGGATTGCGTCCCAGTCGGCCTTGCCCTCGTACTGCTGCGCCCGCGTGCGGCCGTGCAGCGTAATCATGTCCGCGCCCGCAGCCTCGCACATGCGTGCAAACTCCACACAGTTCACGCTTTTCTCATCCCAGCCCTTGCGGAACTTGACCGTCACCGGGCAGTCCACCGCCGCACGCACCGCGCGCAGCACGGCCTCAGCCCGCCGGATATCTTTCATCAGCGCCGAACCGTCGCCGTTGCCGACAATCTTCGGTGCCGGACACCCCATATTGATGTCGATGAGGTCACAGCCGGAAATCTCCCGCGCCAGCACCGCCCCTTCGGCCATGGTCTCCGGCTCGGAGCCGAAAATCTGTGCCGCCGCCGGATGCTCGCCCTCGTTCAGCGCCAGCAGGCGGGGCGTTTTTTTGTCACCAAAATGCAGCGCCTTGGCCGAAACCATTTCGGTGACGGTCAGCGCCGCGCCATGTTCCCGGCAAACCTGCCGGAACGCGCGGTCGGTCACCCCGGCCATCGGCGCGAGAAACAGCCGTCCGGTCAGGGAAATATTTGCAATCTTCATGGTTTTCCCCCTCCCGGAAGCGTTAAAATGCATGATTTGCTGCATCAGATAAAATCACGCATTATATTTTATCACAAATCCCCTGTCATTGCAAATTTCAAAGCGGTGACAAAACAAAAACACCGGTTTCTGACCAGATTCGACTTCCGCGCCCGCGCCGGCCATTCCCCGCGCTCAGCACACATTTCCCGCGCCGCGTCCCCATTCCCCCGCGCAAAAAAGCATCCGAAAATATCGCGGACGCATTTCCCGCTGTATTTTCCAACAAAACGCGCACCGTCCGGCGGCCTATACTGGAAAAACAAGGAGGTTCGACCATGGACAAGCATACTTTGGAACGGAGGAGCTTCCGGGCGGCGGCCCGTGCCGCGGAAACCTGGACACGCTTCACGCGCACCGATGAGGTGCGCCAAATCGGCGGGGGCATCAAACGCCTGCTGCTGTGCGCCGTGCTGTCACGCGGCGTAATTCTCGGCGGCTTCGCGCCGCTCGGCGTCGCAATGACCGGCGCATGTGCCGCGCTCGGCAAAGGCTACTGCGCACTGATCGGCGCGTTTTTCGGAGCCGTACTGCTGCGCGGCGGCCTGACCGGCGTAACAGCGGCGGCGGCCGCCCTGCTGACCTTTGCCTGCGCACAAATTTTCGACAAACCCGCGGTCCAGCGGCGCGGCTGGTTCATGCCGCTCATGAGTGCGCTCATGATGGCCGCATGCAGCTTTGTGCTGCTGCCGCTGCCCGGCATGCTGCGCCCGGCGCATGTATTCCGCTTTCTCGCCGCCTGCGTGCTGACCGGCGCGCTGTGCTGGTGCTACATCCAAGCCCTGTCCCCGCCGCGCAGCCGCGGCGACCTGCGCCACCCGGGCGGACTGCTCGCCGTCGTAGCCAGCCTGCTCATCGCCGTCGGAGACATCATCCTGTTCGGCGCCGTCGCGCCCGCCCGCGTGCTCGCCTTTACCCTCGTGCTGTCCGGCGCTTTCCTCGGCGGCAGCACCATCGGCGCCGCGCTCGGTGTGGCCTTCGGCGTGACCATGGACGCCGCCACCGGCAGCGGCGCTTTTCTCACCTGTGTATATGGTCTCGCCGCCCTGCTTGCAGGCGCGTTTCGCACGGCCGGCAAACCCGCTTTCGTCGCCGCCGGACTGGTCTCCGCAGGCGTAGCCAGCCTGCTCGGCATCGACCACCCACTCTTTGCCCCTACACTCTATGAAGCCGTGCTGTCGGTTATGCTGTTCTGGCTGGTGCCCGAACCGGTTTGGCAGTACGCGCGTGACACCCTGCTTCCCACCCGGAACGACACGGTGGATACCGTCCTGCGCGTGCGCCGCTCAGCCGGACGCTACGCCGCCGAGGCATCCGAAGCCTTTTACGAAATGTACCTCGCCATGATGAGCGGCGCACAGGCCGGGCGTTCGGCCGCCGACGAGGACATCCACGCCATCTTCGACTGCGCCGCCGACAAAATCTGCCGCCACTGTACGATCTGCAAACAGTGCTGGCAGCGCGACTACGTCTCCACCCTCTCCGCTCTGAATGACGTGTCCGCCCCCATGCTCAAACGCGGCCGCGCCGAATCGAGCGACTTTCCGCGCCATTTTTCCGACCGCTGCATCCATTTCCCCGAGCTGCTGCGCACCATCAACGAAGCTCTCTTCACCCTGCGTGAGCGCCAGCAGTACCGCAAGCGCTGCGAGGAAAACCGCTCCTTAATCGCCCAGCAATACGCCGGCCTGACCGGAATCCTGCGCCAGATCGGCGGCACCTTGGGCCGCGACCAAGCCTCTCTGCCCGCCCGCGAACGACAGGTGCGCAGCTATGCGTCGGCCTTTGGCCGTATCGATAAGGTCGCTGTGTTCCGCGACAGCGCAGGCCGCCTGCGGGTCGAGCTGTCCGGCGAAGGGCTGGAAAACATCCTGCACGAGCGCAAAGGCTTTGCCGCCGGGCTGTCCGCCGTCTTGCAGGTCGGCCTGACCGCTCCGGAGCGCATCTCCGACGAACTGGGCACCCGCCTGATGCTGCGCGAACAGGCCCCGTATCGTGCGGTCGTCGGCGTCGGCCAGCGTCAAAAACCCGGCGAAAAGGTCTCCGGCGACACCGCGCGGTCGTTCGTCACCGAAGGCGGACGCGCCTGTCTGCTGCTCGCGGACGGCATGGGCTCCGGCCCGGCTGCTGCACAGGACAGCCGCTCCATCCTGTCGCTGATGGAACGTTTCCTGCGCGCCGGCATCCCGCCCGCCGACGCGCTGCGCACGGTCGCCCCAGCCTTCCGCCTGCGAGTGGACGGCACACGCGGCGTAACGCTCGACGTCCTCACCATCGACCTGTTCACCGGTAAGGGCGAATGCCTGAAATGCGGCGCCGCGCCCAGTTTTCTGCGCACAAACGGCGCAGTCACCCGCCTATCCGGCGGCAATCTGCCGGTCGGGCTGTCGGATGAACCGGCCGCAAGCCAAAGCGTGCCCATCCGCATGACCCATGGCGACCTGTTTGTGCTGGTGTCGGATGGCGTGTGCGACGGCTCGGACGACGAATGGCTGCGCCATCTGCTGCACGACCGTGCGAGCGATACCCCGAAGGAAATCGCCGCCAAAATCGTGGTGTCCGCAACCGAGCGCGGCATCAGCGATGACCTGACCGCGATGGTGGTGCGGCTGGAACGCCGCCCTTCCTCGTCCTGACGTTGTATAGCCCGGTGTTTTCCGGACATACTGGGAATAAATGAAATGCAAGGAGGCAGTTATGGTCAAGGGGATATCCCGCAGGGTCGTGGTCGTGCGTCCGCCTGACCCCAGTGTGTTTGAGGAAGCAATTTTTGTGGTGCGTGAAAGCCGGGACGCGCCGCGTGATGTGCTGCGTGAAGCCTGCGCAGTTGCAGAAACCTATCTGCGCCGCCCGGCGGGACGGCGGTACTGCCGGAAGCGCTGGACCAGCGCACAGCTCTGTCTGGCCGCATTCGGCGGCGGCGGGACGGTTGGCCTTGTTTGGGCCGCAACATCCATGCTCGGCATTTTTTAACGAATCCGGATCTTTGTGTGAAATCTTTTTAAATAACAGGCGGCGGCGCTTGCACAAACCGCCGCCTGTTGTTATGATGAAAGAAAAAGACACGGGGATGGGGCAATTATGACCATACAGCATGTCATCGAACTTTTCGAGCAGTATGGGCTGCCGATGATGGCGGCGGTCTTTTTCTGCGAATACCTGAACCTTCCCGGTTTCCCGGCAGGTGTTATTATGCCTGCGGCCGGCATCCTGATCGGACAGAGTGAGCTGAGCCTCGTACTGTCTATCACCGTATCGGTAGCCGCCGGACTGGGCGGCTGTCTGGTGATTTATTTCATCTGTTATTACGGTGGTGCGCCGCTGCTGACCAAGCTGTTTGGCCGGAGCGCAAAATTTCATCATTTTATGAACGAATGCCATGAGCGTCTGGAGGTCAGCCATGGCCGCGGCCTGCTGATTTGCCGCCTGATCCCGGTGCTGCGAACGATTGTATCCATCCCGGCAGGTCTGCTGCGCATGCCGCTTCGGGAATACGCGATGTGGTCGGCCATTGGCATTGCGATCTGGAACAGTGTGTTCATCGGCGCGGGATATTTCTTCAGCGAAGCGTTTCTGAACGGCACATTCCTGACCGGGATTCTGCCGTAATCAGGCTGCATACAGCAAAGAATCTGCCAAGTGCTTACTTTGGTGTGTCAAAAGAAGGAGAG
>JBJDZO010000005.1:0-6180 GCA_051868095.1 Butyricicoccus sp.
GACGAAGAATTTGTATTTGCGCCGGGGGTGAATGTCATCAGCGGCGAGAATGCGCAGGGCAAAACCAATCTGCTCGAAGCCGCGGCGGCGCTGTCCACCATGAAACTGTTCCGTACCGGCCAAAAAAAGGAAGGCTTGCGGTTTGGCACTGCGGAAGGCAGCGTGACCGGCGAATTTGAAGCCGAAGGCCGGGATTTTACGGTCGAGCTGCGGCTGTTTGAACGGCGTGCGGCCGAGGTCTGGCGCAGCGGCGTGCGGATGAAACGGCAGAGCGATGCGCGCGGCATCCTGAAAACCGTGCTGTTCTGCCCGGATGACCTCTATCTGATCCGCGCAGGCGCGGCGGCCCGGCGGCGGTTTCTCGATACCGCTTTGTGCCAGCTCCGCCCGAACTATGACAAGGTGCTGGACGAATATGAGCGCGTGCTGGCGCATAAAAATCGGATTCTGAAAGACAGCGAGGAAAAACCCTCGCTGCTTGAGCTTCTGGACGATTTTTCCCTGCGTCTGGCCCATCTAGGCGCCATCATCACCCGTTACCGCGCGTATTATATCCGCAAGCTGGCCGGGAAAGCCGCACTTGTCCATCATGAAGCCGCGCCGCAGGAAACCCTGGACACGGTCTATAAAACCGTGGTGTCCGACCCGTTTGCATCCTATGAACAGATCGAAAAAGAACTGGTTGAACATGTCATGAGCCATCGGAAATTCGAACTGGCCGCGCACGCCTGTCTGTCCGGCCCGCATAAGGACGACCTTGACCTGACCATCAACGGCGTTTCCGCGTCTTCCTACGGCTCACAGGGACAGGTGCGCACCTGTGCGCTCGCGCTTAAGCTGGCCGAACGGGAAATGTTCTTCGAGGACTGCGGCGAATATCCGGTGCTGCTGCTCGACGATGTTTTGTCCGAACTCGACCGCCGCCGGCAGGATTTCGTCCTCAACCGCATCACTGACGGACAGGTGATTATTACCTGCTGTGAGGAGGATATCGCCGAGAAAATCGAAGCCGGCAAGGTATTTTCCGTGCGGGACGGCCGTATTTCCGGAGAAGATAAAACCGGCAAAAAAACAAGAGTCTAAGTATACAGAAATTTCTCATAAAACACGCTTCAATTGTACACTTTTCTGGCAAAAAGATTTGCTTTTTCGCAGACAAAACCGGCAAAAAGTGATATAATATTGTTGAGTGAAATCTTGCGGAAATGAGGACAATTGTCCATGTATGTGCATATCGGACAAGACTATATGGTGCCCGTGCGGTCAATCGTCTGTATCTTCGATATGGACACCGCCACCGCGTCCGGACGTACCCGGCGGCTGCTTGAACGGCTGAGCCGGGAAGGCCGGGTGGTCGATCTGTGCGATGACCTGCCTAAATCCGGCGTGCTGTGCATCAGCGAGCTGGGAGAAATCCTCTATATTTCGCAAATCTCTTCACGCACGCTGCAAAAGCGCGTGGAAGAAGGGAAAATGTAATTGAGAATGGAGAATTGAGAATGGAAAATGAATTCTCCAATTTGATTGATCCGCTGCTAGGTAAAGGAATAGTCTATGAGTGAAAACATCGAAAAAAAGGATTCGGGTCTGAGCGAGGAAATGCTCGACCTCAAGGTGACCGAAACCTATGACGAAAGCCAAATTCAGGTGCTGGAGGGCCTCGAAGCCGTCCGCAAGCGTCCGGGTATGTACATCGGTTCCACCTCGGCGCAGGGCCTGCACCATCTGGTGTATGAGATCGTCGACAACTCGATCGACGAGGCGCTGGCCGGCTACTGCACCCACATCGAAGTCACCATCGAAAAGGGCGATATCATCCGCGTACAGGACAATGGCCGCGGTATCCCCTGCGGTATTCATCCGCAGATGGGCATTCCGACCCTCGAAGTCGTGCTCACCGTGCTGCACGCAGGCGGTAAGTTCGGCGGCGACGGCTACAAGGTTTCCGGCGGCCTGCACGGTGTCGGTTCGTCGGTCGTAAACGCCCTGTCCATGTGGCTGGAAGCCGAAGTACATGACGGCCATGAAAAGCACATCATGCGCTTTGAGCGCGGCGTAACGGTCAAGGAAATGGAGTCCATGCCGTTTGAAAGCGAAACCGGCACCATCATCCGTTTCAAGGCCGACCCGGAAATCTTCGAAACCACGGTATTCGAATATGATGTGCTTGAAAAGCGCCTGCGCGATCAGGCTTTCCTGAACGCGGGTATCAAAATCACCCTGCGCGATGAACGCGACGAGGAAGTGCGCGAGGACGTGATGCATTACGAGGGCGGCATCCGTCAGTTTGTTGAGCACCTCAACCGCACCAAAACCCCGATTCACAAGGACGTCATATACATGGAAGGCAGCCGGGAAGGCGCCATGGCCGAAGTCGCCATGCAGTACACCGACTCCTATTCGGAAACCCTCATTTCGTTTGCCAACAACATCAACACCACCGAAGGCGGTACCCATGAAACCGGCTTTAAGGCCGCGCTTACCCGCGTCCTCAACGACTATGGCCGCAAAAATAACCTCATCAAGGAAAATGATAAGCCGTTTTCTGGCGACGACTGCCGCGAGGGTCTGACCGCAATCATCTCGGTCAAGTTACAGGAAGCCCAGTTCGAGGGCCAGACCAAAACCAAGCTCGGCAACAGCGAAATGCGCACGCTGGTCGAAACCATGATGAACGACCGCCTGAATACCTTCTTCGAGGAAAATCCGTCGGTGGCGCGTGCCATCATCGATAAGGCGCAGACCGCAGCGCGTGCCCGTGAGGCCGCACGCAAGGCGCGTGAAATGACCCGCCGCAAATCGGCGCTCGACAGCGCTTCCCTGCCCGGCAAGCTGGCCGATTGTCAGGAGCGTGACCCGGCGCTGACCGAAATCTACATCGTCGAGGGCGATTCGGCGGGCGGCTCGGCCAAGGAAGGCCGTGACCGCCGGTATCAGGCTATCCTGCCGCTGTGGGGCAAGATGCTGAACGTCGAAAAGGCCCGTCTGGACAAGGTCTACGGCAACGAAAAGCTTACCCCGATGATCACCGCGTTCGGCGCGGGCTTCGGTGATGACTTTAACCTCGAAAAGCTGCGCTACGGCAAGATCATCCTCATGGCCGATGCCGACGTGGACGGTTCGCATATCCGTACCCTGCTCCTCACCTTCTTCTTCCGCTTCATGCGTCCGCTGATCGAGCATGGTCACGTTTACATCGCCCAGCCGCCCCTGTTCAAGAACGAAAAGGGCAAGGATGTGCGTTACACCTATTCGGACGAGGAACAGCGCGACTGCCTGAACGAAATGGGCGACAATGTCCGCGTACAGCGTTACAAGGGCCTTGGTGAGATGGATCCCGAACAGCTTTGGGAAACCACTATGGACCCCGCACACCGCATTCTCAAGCAGGTACACATGGAGGACGCGGCCGCCGCGGATGAAACCTTCTCCCTGCTCATGGGCGAAAAGGTCGAACCCCGCCGCGAATTTATCGAAAAGAACGCCAAGTACGTCATCAACCTGGACATTTAAGAGTTAGGAGTGAGGAGATAGGAGATAGGAGTTTCGGTGCCGCGCGAGGCGCGGCGATTCAATCATCGCGCATTGCGCGATACCATAACTTCTATCTTCTATCTACTATCTACTATCTTCTATCTTGGAATCACGGCCTCTTGTTTTTGGAGGGAATACATTGAGTCAAGAATACGAAAATCAAAAGATTCTTCCGGTCGATCTGGACCGGGAAATGCGAAAATCCTACATCGACTACGCGATGAGCGTTATTGCGGGGCGTGCACTGCCCGATGTGCGCGACGGCCTCAAGCCGGTACACCGCCGCATCCTGTACGCGATGTTCGAGGACAACCTGACCAGCGACAAGCCCTACCGTAAGTGCGCCACGGCTGTCGGCAACGTGCTTGGCCGGTATCATCCGCACGGCGACGCTTCGGTTTATGATGCGCTCGTGCGTATGGCACAGCCCTTCTCCCTGCGCTATCCCCTGATTGACGGTCACGGCAACTTTGGTTCCATCGACGGTGACCCCCCGGCGGCTTACCGTTACACCGAGGCACGCATGGCCAAGATTGCGAATGCCATGCTGGCCGATATCAAGAAGGATACGGTTAATTTTCAGCCGAACTTCGATGAGGAACGCAAGGAGCCGGTTGTACTGCCGTCCCGCTTCCCCTGCCTGCTGGTCAACGGCTCGAACGGCATTGCGGTCGGTATGGCCACCAATATCCCGCCGCATAACCTCGGTGAGGTTATCGATGGCGTTTGTTATGTGATCGATCATCCGGAAGCCGATTTTGACGAGCTGTGCGCCGTCATCAAAGGCCCGGACTTCCCGACCGGCGGCATTATCATGGGCCGTGCGGGCATTCGTTCGGCTTACGCAACCGGCCGCGGTAAAATCAAAGTCCGCGCACGCTGCGAAATCGAGGAAACCGCGAACGGCCGCAGTCAGATTATCGTCACAGAAATCCCGTATATGGTCAATAAGGCCCGTTTGGTCGAATCCATTGCCAATCTGGTCAAGGAAAAGCGTGTGGACGGTATTTCCGCTCTGCGCGACGAATCCTCCCGCGAAGGTATGCGCATCGTCATCGAGATTAAGCGTGATGCCAACGCGCAGGTTGTTCTGAATCAGCTGTACAACTACACGCAGTTACAGGATACCTGCTCGATGATTATGCTCGCACTTGTGCCGATTCCGTCCAACCCGGACAAGGTACAGCCGCGTGTGCTCACTCTGCGCGAAATCATCGACTATTACATCGAGTTCCAGAAAGATGTTGTCGCCCGCCGCACCCGGTTTGATCTGGCCAAGGCACAGGCACGCGCCCATATTCTTGAGGGTCTCAAGGTCGCGACCGATCAGGACAACATCGACCGCATCATTGCCATCATCCGCGCTTCCAAAAACGAAGCCGAAGCTAAGGAAAATCTGTGCAAGGAGCCGTTCTGGGTCGATCAGATTGCCCTGCTCGGCATCGTGGACGGTTCCGAGCACTTTGAATTCCACCTCGATGACGCACAGGCGCAGGCCATTGTGGATATGCGTCTTGGCCGTCTGTCCGGTCTGGAACAGCAGAAAATCAACGACGAATACGATGAGCTGGAAGGGAAAATCGCCGGCTTTATGAAGATTCTGTCCAGCGATCATAATATGCTGGAAGTCGTCAAAAAGGAACTGCTCGAAATCAAGCACGCCTACGGCGACGAACGCCGTACCGAGATTGCGAGCGTTGCCGATGAAATCGACATCGAGGACCTGATTGAAGAAGAGGACTGCACCTATACGCTCACCCACTTCAACTACATCAAGCGTATTCCGACTTCGGCGTACCGCGCACAGAATCGCGGCGGCCGCGGCGTCAACGCGATGGCAACCCGTGAAGAGGACTTCACCCGCGGCCTGTTCACCGCATCGACGCATGATACTCTGCTGTTCTTCACCACGCAGGGAAAGGTGTATAAGCTCAAGGGCTATCAGGTGCCGGAAGCCGGACGCGCAGCCAAGGGAACCAATATCGTCAATCTGCTTGAGCTGGACCCGGATGAAAAGGTTACGGCAATGTTCCCGATTCGCGAATTTTCGGACGAAAAATATATGGTTTTTGTCACCAGGATGGGTGTCATCAAGCGTATTGTACTCAGTGACCTGCAAAATATCCGCAAGGGCGGCCTGCGGGCGCTTGGCCTGAACGAAGGCGACGTTGTTGTTGACGTGCGCCTGACCGACGGCACCGAAAATATCCTCATCGCGACCCACGAGGGCAAGGCGATCACCTTCACGGAAGATGAAGTCCGTGCGATGGGCCGCACGGCGGTCGGTGTGCGCGGCATTCGTCTGGCGGAAGGTGACTATGTCATTGGCGCGGCACGTGCGCGCAAGGGCGCACAGGTGCTGTCCATCACCGAAAACGGTTATGGTAAATGTACGCCGGTCGAAGACTTCAGCGTGCATCATCGCGGCGGCAGCGGTATTATGCTGCATAACGTGACCGAAAAAACCGGTTTGGTCGCTGGTATGGTCGTGGTAGACCCGGAAAACGATATTATGATTATCACCGATGACGGCGTAATCATCCGTACCCCGGTCAGCCAGATCCGGCAGTGCGGCCGCGGCTCACAGGGCGTCATTGTCATGCGTACCGCGGAGGACGTCAAGGTTATCTCGATTGTCCGCACCGA
>JBJDZO010000006.1:0-6083 GCA_051868095.1 Butyricicoccus sp.
GAATACCAGTGACTGCGTCGTTTTCCATGGTTACATTACCGCTTCCCAAAAGGGAAGTGATAAATGAAGTACCATATCTGCCGCTCCAATTTGTTGTCTCTGTGGGCGGAACCAGCATTGTGCCGTTGCCATCCGCGTCATACTGCTCAACCGTGTAGTATTTCGCGCTTGCCGCTGCCGCGGAAATCGTCGTTACCGGAAGCAGACCAATGACCATACACAGAGCCAGAAGCAGGGAGAATACTCTCTTTTTCATCCACAATTCCTCCTTGTGAAAATTTTTTATCTCATCGCCCGCAGGCGTTAAAACGGGATTTACCGACTTTGCCGAATAAGAAAAGCGGATGCACCTATGACATCCGCTTTACCCGAAAAAGGGGAATAAAAAGCAGCAGTAAAAAAAACTGCCGCCCTTATTCTATGGCCCGCAAAACACAAGAGGAAAATGTGTTTCTTTGTAGGTCTTCTGACTGATGTGTTCAGACGGTTATCCGTCAACGCGCGCCTTCGCCTTCCCGGTCGAGCCATTACAGCAGCCAGTGACCTGCTTTCGCAGAAAAAGAACGCGCTCCACAATCACAGCTACTGAATCAAGTCGAAAAACGACTTGAAACGTGTCCGGGATTCACACCCGATTCCCTTGTTCAGCTGAACAAGAATGCGTGTCGCGCCGAAACGCGGTCGCGCATTTGCCACAAAAGTCGGAGCAATATAAAATTGTACATCATACCCGGTAACCCGGTACTGATTCTTATCTAAATTATATACCGCGCACAAAAAAAGTCAATGCGTTCCACAAAAAATTTATGCAAAGCATACGCAGCCGCGCATTCGTGTGGGGTGATATTCCTTTTTCGCGCCGGATTTCTACCGTTCAGGGCAGCCACCCGGCGGAAGAAGAAACCGTATCCCCCTGCACATAGGCGTATGCCGCACGGAAATGCGGCTGCAAAACCGCGGCACGGCGCGTAAACGCCGCAAGTGCCTGACGACGCGCGGTTTGGTCCAAGGGCGGGACATGCGTGACAACCGTAAGATCCGGGATATCGGTCGCGGGATCGATGGTGCGGGCGGGCATGGTCTGCACACCCGGCGCAGGGACAAATGTCGTATTGGCCAAATGGGTGGCGAGCGCGTCCGCCTGCGCCGCAGTGGACGCAAATACCGTCACCGCGTCTGCGATGCCGCGCGTCAGGCTGCGTCCGCCAAGGCCGCTAGTACAGATGCCGCCCACACCGTTTTCGGCGCGCAGCGTGACAATGCGGTCGATCTTCCGGCCTACCAGACTGGACATGATGCCGACACGGGCCTGCTGGCCATCTGCGAGCCGCAAAGCGATGTCCCCGCCGTTGTTGACCAGCACACGCTCGGGCTGCACCTGCCACAGCCAGTCGGCGGCCGCGTCCGCAATCGTACCGGCCACTGCGGCCATCGGGGTCAGTGTGGGGTCATCGGCGGCGCGCACTGCCGCAAGCATGGTTTGTCCGAACGGGCTGAGACGGCTGGCGTCAATTTCAGCGGGCGGGCGGCGCAGCCGGGACAGATCATCGTGCAGCGCCGCAAGAATGGTCTGCAACTGCGGGAAAAACGCGCGGCACAGCGCGGGCTGCGGGCAGCCGTCCGCCTCCGTGAGCAGCACCATTGTAACCGGCCCGTAGTCGATCAGGACGCGGCCATCCGGCAGCGTATCAATGGATTGTTCCATGGAATCAGGCCCCTTTCCCTGCCAAGATACCTTCATTATAAAAAGCGGAAAGCGAATGTCAAGCCGCCAGAAGGAATTTGAGGATTTGCAACAAAATGAATTGAAAATTTCATTTTGCATTTTACAGGTGTAATACAGTACCCAGATACCTGTCAAGACACAGGACTATTTCAGCGGACGATACGAAAAAAGTATGATATTAAAATCAAAACCGTATTACGCCGAAAAAGCCGTGAAAATCGCATAAATTTCTTAAAAAATGATCAAAAGCAAAATTGTGAAAGTCAGATAAAAGCCGTGTTTCCGGCGGGGCCGAGTTTTGTCCGCTTCCACAAAAATGCTGGGAAAACGGTGGGCATGCATAATTTTTTGCAAAATCCAATTGACAAACTTTCATGCCGCGCCTATAATGCAACATGTCAACAGAAACCGGAACGCAAAGAGGCTTGCCGAGCGGAGTTTTCTCCGCAGCAGGTCTCTTTTTTGTTTTCCGGCTCGCTCGCGGCAGTCCGCTGGACTTGGATCGGCAAAAGCAAAGGCGCTTTCAGCAAACCCGAAACCGGGATGCTGCGGGCGCTATTTTTTTGATTCGTAAGGGGGATCCACTATGAAAAGCAAAAGAATTGCAGCATTTGTCACCACTGCGGCACTGACCGCATCCATGCTCGCCGGCTGCGGCGGCTCCACCGCTTCGCAGGGAACTGCATCCTCTGCGGCAGCTTCGGGCAGCGGCGCTGCGGCGGACGGCCTGAAGGTCGCGGCCATCTTCGGCGGCCCGATCACCGACAAGAGCTGGAACGAGACCGCATACAACGGCCTGATGGCCATTGAGCAGATGGGCGCGGAAACTTCTTATGTGGAGAATGTCGAAGCATCGGCGGCGCCCGATGCCATCCGTACCTTTGCTTCCTCGGGCTTCAACGTTGTATATGTCAATTCCAGCGCCTTCAAGGATGCCGCATATGAGATTGCACCCGAGTTCCCGGATGTAACCTTTATCATCAACGGCGTGGGCGAGCAGGGCGACAACTACGCCTCCCTGACCACTGCCAATCAGGAGCAGGGCTACATTCAGGGTCTGCTGTGTGCGGTGGCTTCTGAGGATGGCAAAATCGGCATGATCTGCGGCACCGAAATGACCCCGACGCTCGACTGTGAGGCGGGCTTCTATCAGGCAATTGCTTACGTCAACGAGAACCTCGGCAAGAATGTCGAATCCCGCGTGACCTATCTGGGCAACTACACCGACACCTCGGCCGGTTATGAGACCGCGATGAGCTTCATCGCAGAGGGCTACGACGTCATGACCACGGTGGCCGACAACGCTTCGAACGCGGTGCTGCAAGCCTGTGAGGAAAAGGGCGTGCTGTGTGTCGGCAACGGCATCGGCCAGAACGAGGTTGCCCCGACCAAGCTGATTGCGGGTGTCAAGAAGGACAACGAACCGACCTATGTGGAATCCTTCAATCAGTATCTGGATGGTACCCTGTTTGACAAGGCGGGCAGCGAGAGCTTCGGCGTCAACTACGGCGTGGTTGCGCTGGATGGCTACTACGATGCGGCATCCTGCTACACCGACGAAGAAAAGCAGTTCATTGAAGAGACCATGAACAAGATTGCGTCCGGCGAGATTGATGTCCTGTCGATGGCTGAGTACAAGGAAGCGACCGGCGCATAAACGATGAAGGTGGAATGAATCATGAAGGAAGGAATCCAACGCAGTCGGCTCGGCGGAGCGGTCTCCGCGGCACGGGACCCGGTTCTTGCTCTGGCTGCGGCCCTGATCCTGATGGCGATATTGATTGCCCTGATGGGCTACGATCCGCTGAACGCCTATCAGGTGCTGTTTACCAGTTCGGTAACGAGCGCCTACGGCTGGGGCGAAACGCTGGCCATGGCGGCGGTGCTGCTGCTCAGCGGCCTGAGTTTCGCGGTTGCCGATCGCTGCGGCCTGATTAACCTCGGCGCGTCCGGCCAGATTTACATGGGCGGCATCGCGGGCATGCTCATCGCCACCAACCTCGAAGGGCTGCCGATGGTGCTTCATATCGTTCTGGTGCTTCTGGCCGGCGCGCTCGCCGGTGCGATGTATGGCAGCATTGCCGCGGCGCTGAAAAATACCTTCGGCGCGAGCGAGGTCGTCACAACCATGATGCTCAACTACATCGCCATGCATTTCTGTACGTACCTCATCAGCGGGCCGATGAAAGACCCGGCCGGTGATCTGGCGCAGTCCCGTGCGGCGCTCGCTTCGGCGACGCTGCCGGTGCTGCTGCCCGGCACCCGCCTGCATGCCGGTGTGCTGGTCGCGGCGGCAGCCGTTGTGCTGTATGCCTTCCTGTTCCGCCGCACCACGCTCGGCTATCAGATGCGCGTCGTCGGCATGAGCCGGGGTGTCGGCGCTTACGCGGGCCTTAACATCAAGCGCAATCAGCTGTACGCCATGGCCATTGCCGGATGCATGGCCGGAATCTGCGGCGCGATTCAGGCAACCGTCATGGATCAGCGCATGACCATCGAATGGGCGGGCAATCTGGGCTTTGACGGCTTGGCAGTCGCCTTCCTCGGCGGTCAGAACGCAGCCGGCATGAGTATTTCGGCCGTGTTCTTCGGCCTGCTGCTGTCGAGCGCAAACAAGATGCAGATGCTGGCCAAGGTGCCGAGTTCGGTTGTATATCTGTTCCAGGGCATGATTATCATGCTGATTGTCGGCCGCGGCATTTTCCGCAGCCGCGGTACGAAAAAGAAAGCAAAACCGGCAGCAACGCCGGTACGGGCGGCGGCAGCCGCGGCAGGAAAGGAAGGGTGAGTCATGGAAGCGTTTCTGATATCCATGATCAAAATGGCGGTGCCGCTGATTCTGTGCGTCTGCGGCGCACTGTTCAGTGAACGCGCCGGCACGGTCAATATCGGTCTCGAGGGTCTGATGCTGACCGGCGCACTCTTCGGGGTGCTGGGTTCCTACTGGACCGGTTCGCCCTATATCGGCGCGGTGCTCGCCATGGCAGCCAGCCTGCTGCTCGCGCTGCTGTTCGCGTTTTTCACCGTCACCATTCACGCGAATCAAATCGTCATGGGCGTGGCGCTCAATACGCTGGCCAGCGGCCTGACGATTTCGCTCAACCGCATGTTCCTGACAACCGCGGGCGTGATGAAGGTGAACTCCTTCGGCAACCTCCCGATTCCGGGCCTGTCCAAAATTCCGGTCATCGGCCCGGCGCTGTTCGACCAGACGCTGATCGGCTACCTTGCCTATCTGCTCGTGTTCGTCACCTGGTTTGTGTTTGCGCGAACCGATCTCGGCCTCAAGGTGCGCGCGGTCGGTGAGCATCCGGCCGCCTGCGATACCGTGGGCATCAGTGTACCGCGGCTGCGTTACAGCACCATCCTGTACAGCGGTGCGCTGGCCGGTCTGGCCGGTGCATTCATCTCCACCGGTCAGCTGAGCGCCTTTTCCGAAGGCATGGTATCCGGCCGCGGCTTCATCGCCTACGCCGCTATCATCTTCGGCAACTACACATCGCTCGGCGTGTTCCGTTCCTGCCTGATTTTCGCGGCCGGCATGGGTCTGCAATACCGTTTGCAGGCAATGGATACCCCGGTATCCCAGTATTTCTGGATGATGCTGCCGTATGTGATTACAATCGTTGCGCTGTGCCTGTACCGCAGCCGTTCGGGTGCGCCGAAGTACAGCGGTCAGCCCTATGTCAAGGCATAAGGGGGAAAACACCATGGCAATTCTGGAAATGAAGCACGTATCCAAATACTTCGGTGAGGTCGCGGCCAATGTGGACGTGAACTTCACCGTGGAAAAGGGTGAGGTGCATGCCCTGCTGGGCGAGAACGGCGCGGGCAAATCCACGCTGATGAATATCCTCTACGGCCTGTACAAGCCGAGCGAGGGCGAAGTATACTACGCGGGCGAAAAGCTCGAAGTCAAAGACCCGAAGGACGCAATTGCGAGGGGCATCGGCATGGTGCATCAGCATTTCATGCTGGTTCCGACCCTGTCGGTGATTGAAAACGTGGTGCTCGGTCTGGACAGCAATAAAAAAATCCTGAACCTGAAAAAATCGGCGCAGGAATTTGAAGAAATGGCCAAGGGCTATGATATGCCGGTCGATCCATGGGCCAAGGTCGCTGATTTGTCGGTCGGCCAGCAGCAGCGCGTGGAAATCCTCAAGGCGCTTTACCGCAAGGCCGAACTGCTCATCCTCGATGAGCCGACCGCGGTGCTGACCCCGCAGGAGGTCGATAAGCTGTTTGCCGTCATCCGGCGGCTGACCGCCGAGGGTCTGACCATCATCCTCATCAGCCACAAGATGCACGAGATTATGGCGGTCTGCGACCGCTGCACCGTGCTCCGGCAGGGGCATGT
>JBJDZO010000007.1:0-5974 GCA_051868095.1 Butyricicoccus sp.
AACATATACCTTCAACAAAAGCGCTTTTACGGATAAAAAAGCAAGCGATACCCGGTGATCAAACCAGATATCGCTTGCTTTCGCTCATATTCACTTATCGGTTGTGCTCGTCGTTGTCGCGTTTTTCGTATTCACGGTAGCGTGCCTGCTTGGATTTCATCATCCGGCGGCGGCGAATGCGGCGGCGCCGTGCGCGGTAGAACAGGATGAAGAAATACAGAATAAATACGACAATAATCAGCAGGACGAGGAAACGGAACAGCGAACTTTGGAAGAAGTGCTCAATTTTATCCGCGTAGTAGAGCACCTCAGAGCGGGACGCGCTGCTGAGCGCGACCATATTCACGGTGCCGTAATCCACGCCATTGTACCGAACGTTCAGGGTGCCGAGCTTGTCCCCGGCCTGAATCGGCGCGTCAACCGACTCCGGAATGTCATAGGTCAGTTCCAGATCTTCCAGGTTGATGTCCTTGGGCACGGTGCCGTGCAGATCGCTTTCAGTGACCAGCACGAGCTGATCGGCTTCGGTGGATAGACGCACCTCAATCTGCTTTTTCTGTTGATCGTTGCCCTTTTCGATCAGCTTCATGCTGGTGAAGTTGTCGTAACCCCATTCAAACAGACGCTTGGTTTCCGCGAAGGTCACCGGCTGCGCCGCACCCTGCGGCTTTTCGCAGCCGAGCATGACCGAAATCAGCTTGCCGCCCTTTTTCTCAGCGGCTGCGACCAGACAGTAGCCAGCCTGCGAGGTGTGGCCGGTTTTGATGCCCTTGGCGTAGGCGTAGTAATATGCAGGCTGGTTGCGGCTGAAAATCAGCATATTGGTGGTGTACACCTTGAGCGGCTTGCCGCCGCGTTCCGAGGCCATATTGGTCGCGCTCAGGGTTTTCTGTGCCGTGTTGGCGATGAGCTGGAAGGTTTCGTCCTTCATGGCTTGCCGGGTAATCTTGTACAGGTCACGTGCGGTGGTGTAGTGGTCGTCGTCGTGCAGACCGTTCGGGTTGACAAAATGGGTATTCGTGCAGCCCAGCTCCCCGGCGCGCTGGTTCATCATTTTGACAAAATCCTGCGTTGAGCCGCCGACATAACGGGCGAGGGTGTTCGCGGCCTCGTTGCCCGAGGGCAGCAGCAGACCGTACAGCAGGTCAATGACCGGCACCTGCTCGCCGATCTTGAATCCGGCCTTGGAGGAGTCGCTTTCCACGCCTTCGAAGTCCTCCTCGGTGACTTCCACGAGCGTATCAAGGTTGTCCACATTTTCCAGTGTCAGAAGCGCGGTCATGATCTTGGTGGTGGACGCTGGATAGCGCTTTTCGTCCGCGTTTTTTTCGTAAAGCACAAAATCGCTTTCCGGATCGGCCAGAAAAGCGGCTTCGCACTGCGGAGCGGGGTCTTCGAGGGCGGCTGCGCCCGGCAGCAGACAGCACAGCAGCAGGAGAATGGTCAAAAACGCGGCGGCAAACCGGGTTGGCGCACCGCGGCGGGAATCAGGTTTTATCTTCATGGGGTTCCTCCAGTTGAAAGTCCGCATCGGTGAATGTGCCGCGCAGTACGGCAGGACGCGGCGGGACGCGGCGCAGGGGATCATACCGGAACGAGCGGCAGCTGCCGTCGAGCGGGACAATGCCGCGTTTGCGGCAGGACATATTGCGGTCGTCGAGGATATTGGCGCGGCTGCAATAGGCGCAGCGCGGCTCAATGTCCTTTCGGAACAGGTTTCGGGTTCGGAACATAGAAAAAATACCTCCGATATGGAAAGTGAGCCCGGCGGGACTGCCGGACTCACCGAATGGGCAATGTATGTTTCTATTATAGCCGATGGCGGACGACTTTTCCATAGGTGATAGTTAACAAAATGAAGACAATTGGCGCAGCCTGCATCCATGCCGGACAGACCGGAAAAAACGCTTCTGCGGGCGCGAACGCGGGAAAGGGACGGGGAATGACCGCGCACCAGAAAACGGTCAGTGCACCCGCGATTGCGGCGTGCAGCAGCTTGCCGAGAAAGCAGCGCACAAGCGATAGACCGCGTCCGGCAGCAAGGCTCATCGACTGGCACCAAACGGACAGCCCGCCGAAGGCAAGCAGCATGCTGGCGAGGGGCAGTGCGAAGCGCTGGGGCAGGGCGGCTTCCGGAAGGACAGACAGCCCGCGTGTCAGTTCAAGCGCGCCGAGGGTAAGCGGTGCGGCGGCGGTCTCCGGCATGCCGAGCAGGCGGCACACAGGCGCGAGTGCGGCCATGCACAGACGCAGTGCGCCGCAGGCATCGAGCAGCGCCGCAAACACGGCAAACAGGGTGATGAAGGCCGCGACCTTGATGCTGGTTTCGGCGGCGCGCTCACAGGCGCGTACAAGCGCGGCGGAAAAGCCCGGGCGCGTGGTTTTCGGACAGGCCCGGGCGGACGGCGGCGCACCGTGTCCGGAATGGGTCAGCGCCAGCCCGGTCAGCAGGGCGGACAGAATGTGCAGGGCGTACAGTGTCAGCCCGGCCTGCACCGAGCCGAACACCCCGACGCCGCACACGCCCACGATGAACGCCGGGCCGGTGTTGTTGCAGAAACCGAGCAGGCGTTCGGTCTGTGCCTTGTCCAGCCGTCCGGCGGCATATAAATCGCCCGCGGCCTGTACTCCGACCGGATACCCGCCGGTGAGTCCCAGCACGAGTGCGCCCGCAGCCTCACCCGGCAGGCCATACAGCTTCCAGAGCGGCCGCGCACAGATGCGTCCGAGCGCGGCGGTTACGCCGGTATCGGTCAGCAGCGCACTCACCACAAAAAACGGGAACAGCGCCGGAATGGCCATCTGGAAGGACAGCGCCAGCCCGGTGCGCACGCCCTCACGAGCGGTATCTGCGCCCGCAAGCAAGGCGAAAAACAGCACCAGCGCGGCCGCGCCGGGCACAAAGCGATGTTTCATGGATGGCCCTCCTTTCCTCGTTTATGGATATGCGCGGCGCGGGCGGCATATTCCCCGGACTGGATGCATAGGCTTGTGAGAAGGGAGGCGAACGCATGAGTCAGTGGAGCGGCCGCCTGCGCGGACTGGAGGAAAGCTTTCTGGTAGAGGATCTGGACCCGCGTCTGTTCCGCGTAGAGGTGACCGGCGACCGGCGGGTGCATGTGGAAAACCACCGGGGCATTGTGGAATACAGCGATACCCTGATGCGCGTTGCGCTCGCGGGGAATGAACTGCGCATTATCGGACACGATCTGGAGCTGTCCGCGCTGACGCTGACCGAGCTGACCATCTCGGGCACCATCTGCGCGCTGGAATATATCGCGGAGTAAGGAGGAACGGACGTGGTAGGCAAATCGCTCGAACTGCTGGCCGGAGAAGTGCGCATCCGCGTGCGGGGTTCCTCCATCGAACGTTTCCTCAATGCTTGCGCACGGGGCGGCATTCAACTGCGGCGCACCCGGCGCATCGATTTCGGAGAACTGCACGCGACGGTATCGGTGCGGGATTTCAAGCGGCTGCGCGGCTGCATGGGCCGCACCGGCTGCCGGGTGCACATCCTGCGGCGGCGCGGTGCGCCGTTTGTGCTGTTCCGGCTGCGGCGGCGGTATGTGCTTACCGCCGGAATGCTGGCGTTTGCCGGACTGTTCGTGGCGCTGACTCAGTTCATTTGGGTGGTGGAAATTCATGCCCAGCCGGGGATTTCCACCTATCGCCTGCGTGAGGTGCTGCGCGAAGCCGGGGCGTATTCGGGTGTACCGACCAGCCGGGTGGATGAGAATGCCATCCGGCAGCATGTCCGGCAGACCATGCAGGATACGGTCGATTTCGTGACGGTCAGCCGGGTAGGAAACGTGATTACGGTTGAAGCCTTTGGCGGGGATGGCGACCCGCAGACGCTCGACGACAAGGCGGTAACCGGGGTGGTCGCGGCGCGTGACGGCCTGATTACCGAAATGCAGGTGCTCGGCGGTTCTCCACTCGTCAAAAAGGGCGATGTCGTGACGCGCGGCCAGCAGCTGGTGACCGCGGTTACGCCGCCAACAACCGAACAGGGTCTCGGTCACATCGGCCATGGCTGGGGGCGCATCATGGCGCAGACCAGCCGGGCAGAAACCTCGGTGCGTCTTCTGAACCGCACGAAAAAACAGTATACCGGCAAAAAAAAGACCCAATTTGCGCTGGTGATTGCGGGGAAACGGTTCAACCTGTATTTTGGCAGCAGCACAGCGGCAAGCGGGTGCGACAAACAGGTGAGCGTGCATCCGCTTGCGCTTGGCCGGGGCGCGGTGCTTCCGCTGACGCTCATCCGGCAGGAATATACCTATTATGAAGCGGAACCGGTCATCGATACACCAGAGGAAGCACGTGCACAGGCCGAACAGAATGCCCTTGCCCGCATGCAGGCCGACATGACCGAGGGACGGGTAGACACCTGGCGCAGCGAAGCGGAGGAGCAGAACGGCGGCCTGTGCGTGACCGTACACGCCGTCTGTACCGAAGACATCGGCCGGGAAATCTCGGAGGAGGATGCAGCCCTGCCCGCAAAAGAGCAAACGCCGGCAGAAGAGGAATAGTGCGCCACTTGTATTTTCTTACCCGGTTGTGCTATACTCAGAGAAGAATAGTAAAAGGGGGAGCGCAGATGCCGCGTTTCCCGAGGAAGCGAGGACGACCCATTTGCACAGCGAAAAAATATCACTGGATGTTTCGGTCATGCAGGACTTGTTCGGCGTGGGCGATTCCAATATGGATGCCATCGAGCGCGGTCTTTCGGTCAGCATTTCCACCCGCGGCGGTTATGTGGATGTCAGCGGCGAAAAAGAAAATGTCAAGCTGGCGCTGGAGACCCTGCGCACGCTGGAAAAAATGCATAAAAACGGCGAAGCCATCAACGATTTCGCGGTATCGCGCGCGATTGATCTGGTGCGTGAGGGGCAGGGCGACGCAATGGTGGCTGCCATGCAGGATACGATTGCGATTGCGCACAACGGTGCGCCGATCAAGTGCCGTACCATCGGCCAGCGCAAATATGTAGACGCGATGCGGAAAAATACGGTCACAATCTGCATTGGCCCGGCTGGTACCGGCAAGACCTATCTGGCAGTAGCTGCCGTGGTCGGCATGCTCAAGCGCAAGGAAATCGAACGCATTGTCATGTGCCGCCCGGCGGTCGAAGCAGGCGAAAAGCTGGGCTTCCTGCCCGGCGATTTGCAGAATAAGGTAGATCCCTATCTGCGCCCGCTGTATGACGCACTGGATGAGCTGCTTGGCCATGATACCGTACAGCGGTACATCGAGAACCGCACGATTGAAATTGCGCCGCTGGCGTATATGCGCGGCCGCACGCTGAAAAACGCGGGCTGCCTGATTGATGAATGCCAGAACATGACGCTGGTATCCCATAAGCTGATCCTGACCCGTCTGGGTGAGGGTTCGCGGATGATTCTGACCGGCGACATTACGCAGATTGACCTGCCCGCAGGCACAGAATCGGGTCTGGCCAAGTGTGCCGAGCTGCTCAGCGACATTGAGGGCATCGGCATCGTGCGGCTGAACAGCCGCGACGTCATCCGGCACAAGCTGGTCGGACAGATTGTCAAGGCATTTGACAAGTATGAAGGCCAGAAACGAGAAAAAAAGCCGCCAAAGAGCGAGAAATATCGATTCCGCAGAACGACCGGAAAATAAAAGGGGAGGGCTTGTGCCCTCCTTATTCTTCCCACGGCTCAAAACCGAGCATCTGATTTGGAGTGACGTCGAGCAGACGGCAGATTTCGCCGAAAGTTTCGACGTCCATTTTGTTTTTGCGAGCCTCATATAGGCCATATGTGGCATGGGAAAAGCCCAAAGCCTGACTCAGTGCGGCTTGACTAAGACGTTTCCTTTTTCTAGCTGTCTTTAAACGATCAATATAATCCATCGATATTCCTCAATTTTTCTTGACATGACTATGAAACGTAGGTATAATAAATGTAACAATGATTCGTAGTTTTCAGGGGTGCGCTATGACTGACTT
>JBJDZO010000008.1:0-5855 GCA_051868095.1 Butyricicoccus sp.
GCTTCATGAACGGCCTGAAGAAGGCTGGCATCGAGATCAACCGCAAGATGCTGGCGGATCTGGCTGTAAACGACGCTGCTGCTTTCACCGCTCTGACCGAGAAGGCAAAGGCTGCACTCTAAGTTTCTGAACACGTTAAGCGCACGGTATTTTGCCGTGCGCTTTTTGTGTGTATGTTTGGTGTAAATCCCACGAAAATCATTGTAATTGCCGGGCGCCCGTGTTATAATAGCCGATGTACGGCTGGTTTCAGCTGGAAAGTATGCTTATTTTCGCCCGGTTGGGCAATTTTACAGGATAGGGAGAAATAACTATGAAAAGCTATGTAAAGCGGATTGCCGCCACTGCGGTGATGACTGCGGTTTGCCTCGGCGCGACCATGCACTTTGGCTTGCCTTCGGTGGCCTATGCGGTAAGTGAAGCATCGGATGCGCCGGTGATGATGACCATCAATGGTGTGGATGTCCGCAAGGGCGAATATACGCAGTTCTATTCTTTTGTAAAAACCCAGATGGAGAACATGTACGGCATGGGTCCCTATCTGTGGACGATGAGCGAAGGCTCGGAACAGTCGCTCGTCGGTGCGACCGATCAGACCTGCCTCGTAGCCCGTCTGGCTGCGGATAAGTTCAACGAGCTTGGTCTGCGTCTGGGCAGCGACAAGGCTTGGGAGCTGAAAAGTCTGGAGCAGCAGCTGACCCAAATTGCGAGAGGTCAGGGCATCGATCTGGACGGCTATCTGGATATGGCCTTCGGCCTGAACAAACAGGAATTCCGCAATATGGTCGCACGTGATTATTACATCGAGGCGATTCAGGATTACTACTTCGGCGAGGGCGGCGAAAAGGCTCCGGCGGAGAGCGAAGTTCTTGATACGTTCCACAACAGCTATTACCGTGTCAAACACATCCTGATTACCAACACCGATGAAAACGGTGAGAAGCTGACCGGCGATGCACTGGCTGCGAAGCAGCAGATTCTGCAGGAGGTCGAGGAGAAGCTGGCAGCCGGAGAGGATTTTGACGCGCTGATGAAGCAGTACGGCGAGGACCCGGGTATGGAGTCCAATCCGGACGGATATCTGATCGATCAGAACGGCGCAACGCTGGATGGCAGCTACATGGTATCTGAGTTCACCGAGGGCGCGACCGCGCTGGCCGTAGGCGAGACCTCTGCGCAGCCGGTTGAGACCGATTACGGCTGGCATATCATCACCCGCGTGCCGGCGACCGACGAAGACTATCAGGAAGCCCGTCTGTTCGTGGTACAGGAGATGACCGGCGAGGACATCAACAGCCTGCTCAGCACTTGGATTGACGAGGCAGAGGTGACCTATCCGGATGGTCATGAAGACCTGAAGATTACCGATGTGCTCGGCGAAGAAGCTGCGGCTCCGTCGCTGGACGACCTGATGGGCGGCGCATCGTCCGAAGCAGAATAAACAAAGGGGCTGGCGGATACCAGCCCTTTTTTATATCAGAGGAGGAATATTCCGTGCAGGATCGCTGCGAAGAATGCATGTACGGTGAGTATGACGAAGAATACGGCGAGTACACGTGCGAAATGATGTGGGAAGAAGACGTGGCGGCGCGGTATATGGAAGGGCATTATAAAAGCTGTCCCTATTTCCGCCCGGGCGACGATTACTCGATTGTGCGGCATCAGAATTAAAAAACAAGCCCTGTGGAAAGCTGCTCCACAGGGCTGTTTTTTTCGAGGAGGTGTGAAATAAACAGAGAAAGATGACGGGGCGGCTCAAAGGCTGCTGCCTCCCGCACAGAGACCGCCCTGACAACATATATGTTAGCATAGACTAACTATCTTGTCAATATTTCATACCAAAAAAATCGGATTTTTTTCAGGAGGCTGTGGACACATATTTTCCCACAAGCAGACGAGCCATATCGAGCGGCGTTTCGCCCGGTTTCAGCCGCAGGGAAACATACGGCTGGCTGCCTGCGTTGAGCAGCAAACGACCCTTGTAATCCGGGTCGCCGCACAGGATGCTCAGCCGCTGGAAGTCCGCGCTGTGGAAGGTCAGCAGCAAACGGCCATCCTGCTGCTTGATTTCGGTCACGCCCGCCGCCGAAGCCTCGGCGCGCAGCAGCGCAATGTCCAGCAGCGCAACCGCTTCCTTAGGCGGCTCACCGTAGCGGTCAATCAGCTCGTCGAGGATGTCGCTGCGGCTTTCCTCCGACCGGATAGCCGCGATGCGGCGATACAGATCGACGCGCTGGCCCGGGTCGGACACATACGCTGCCGGCAGGTTGGCCGACAATGTGAGATCGGCCGCACATTCGACGCGCTGCGGCGGAGTCTCGCCCTTTTCTTCCATGACCGCTTCTTCGAGCAGCTTGAGGTAGAGGTCATAGCCCACGCTCATCATGTGGCCCGACTGCTCCGGACCGAGCACATTGCCCGCGCCGCGAATCTCGAGGTCGCGCATGGCAATCTTGAAGCCCGAACCAAATTCGGCAAACTCACGCACCGCCGACAGGCGCTTCTGCGCAATTTCGCTCAGCACCCGCCCGCGGCGGTAGGTCAGATAGGCGAACGCACGGCGGGACGAACGCCCCACACGGCCGCGAATCTGATGCAGCTGCGCCAGCCCCATATTGTCGGCGTTCTCAATGATGAGCGTGTTGGCATTCGGGATGTCAATACCGGTCTCGATGATGGTTGTGCACACCAGAATATCAATCTCGCCGTCAGCCATCTGCGTCATGGCGCTCGTCAGTTCACGCTGGGTCATCTTGCCGTGCGCTATGCCGATGCGCGCATCCGGAAGCTGCTTTTGCAGCCGCGCCGCCGTGCGGTCGATGGACTCCACAATGTTGTGCAGATAGTATACCTGTCCGCCGCGCGCCAGCTCGCGCCGGATCGCGTCCAGAATCAACGGCTCATTGTACTCGAGCACGTAGGTCTGCACCGGATGCCGGTCGTGCGGCGGTTCTTCAATGGCCGACATGTCGCGGATGCCGGAAAGCGCCATGTTGAGCGTGCGCGGGATGGGCGTTGCCGACAGCGTGAGCACATCCACCTGCTTGCTCATCTCCTTGAGCGTTTCCTTGTGGCTGACACCGAACCGCTGCTCCTCGTCGATGACCAGCAGACCGAGATCGTGGAACTCAATCTTTTTGTTGAACAGCTTGTGCGTGCCGATAATCAGGTCAATCATGCCGGTTTTAAGCTGCTCCAGTATCTTTTTCTGCTCGGAACCGGTCTTGTAGCGGCTGAGCAGTTCAATTTTCAGCGGATAGCCCGCGAAACGGCTCTTGGCGGTCAAGTAGTGCTGCCGCGCCAGAACGGTCGTCGGCACGAGGATGGCCGCCTGCTTGCCCGCGAGAATGCACTTCATCACCGCGCGCAGCGCAACTTCGGTTTTGCCAAAGCCCACATCGCCGCACAGCAGACGATCCATCGGCCGGTCGGATTCCATATCCGCCTTGATTTCGGCCACACAGCGCAGCTGATCGTCGGTTTCATCGTAGGGGAAGGACGCCTCAAATTCCTGCTGCCATGCGTCATCCGCCGGGAAGGCGAAGCCTTTGAGCTTGGCGCGTTCAGCATACAGCTTGAGCAGCCCTTCGGCCAGCTGCTTGGCCGCTGCCTTGGCACGGGTGCGCGCCTTGGCCCAGTCGGCGCCGCCGAGCTTGTTCAGCTTGGTTTTCTCCGGGTCGCTGCCGCCGCCGATGTATTTGGAAATCAAGTCGAGGTTCGTCGCCGGGACATACAAAAAATCGGTGCCCGCAAACGCAATCTTGACAAAATCGCGCACCGAACCATCAACCGTGATGCTCTCCATGCCGACAAAGCGGCCAATGCCGTGATGCTCATGCACCACAAGATCGCCCGGCGTCAGGTCGGTATAGCTCTTGACACGGTCGCGGTTGGACTTTTTCGCCTTGACCTTACTGCGGGCGCGCCGTGCGATGATCTGCCCTTCGGTGATGACGGTCAGCCCCTGACCGGGGAACTCAAAGCCCGCGCTCAGACTGCCTTCCATGATGTGTACGCGCCCCGCGGGCGGCAGCTTGGGGCTGAGCCGCGCCGGAACATCGTGCAGGTCGAGCGCTTCATACATGCTGCGGCAGCGCATCTCAGACGCGCACAGCACCGCGACCGCACGCCCCTGCTGGATATACGACGCAATATCCGCCGCTGCCATGTCCAGACTGCCGCCGTAAGCGTTCATCTGAGTGACAGTGAAGTTTACCAGCGTCTGCGGGGCCAGCTCGGGCACCGAATTGAGGAAGGTATCCATGCGCACCGCCGCGAAACGGTGCAGCACCTCGGCCACCATGGGGAAGGTGAGCGCATAGCCCTCGGAGGGCGGCAGCTCACCGCGCTCGGTCAACGCTTCGATGTCGTTTTCGATGCGCATCGCAAAACCCTTAGACGCTTCGCGCAGGCGCGGTGTATCATCCACCAGAATAAGCGTCTCGGGCGCGAGGTAGTCGAACGCAGTCGCGCACTCGGGATAGATGAGCGGCAGATATTTGTCCGCCGCCGGGAGCATACCGGTTTCACGCAGGCGTTCCACATCGCGTTCGATATTCTTTTCCAAATCCGGATGTTTTTTGCGGCGGGTTTTCAGGGTCGCCAGCAGCTGCTTGCACAGCCCCTCCACACCGCCCTTTGTCATGCCGGGCAGGGTCTCCATGCAGGGCAGACAGGTGAGCGTTTCCACACGTGCCCCGCGCCGCTGAGAGCCAACATCGAAATACGCCATCGAGTCAATGTCATCGCCCCAGAACTCCACGCGCACCGGCGCAGCCTCCTGCGGCGGGAACAGGTCTAGGATACCGCCGCGTACCGAAAATTGGCCCGGGCCTTCGACCTGCGTGCCGCGCTGATATCCGGCTGCGGTCAGCGCTGTGACAATATCCGCGAGCGGCCTGCTTTCCCCTTCGGAAAGGGTAAAGGACGCCGCACGCAGCGTCTGCGGCGGAATACAGGCCTGACTGAGCGCGGCAACCGACCCGGCCGCGAGCGGCGCACCATTTGCAAGCTGCCAGAGTGCCGAAATGCGCGCCTGTTCATATTGCCGCGAAGACGATTCCACACCGAGCATAACAAAATCACGCTCGGGCACGCGCAGTACGCTTTTTTCCGCGAACACCGCCAGATCATCCGCCAGACGCCGCGCTGCACCTTCGTCATCGGTCAGCAGCAGCACCGGGCGGCCGGTTTCCAGATGGAGGGCAGCCGCGAGCTGTGCCTTGACCACGGGCGGCAGGCCGACCGCCATAGCCGGAACCTGTCCGGTGCGCAGACCATCATATAGCTGCTTGTATTCACTGGTTCGAGTTATACTTAACGTAATATCTTGCATGATTGCTCCATTTCGTCATACGCAAATGCCAAAAGGGCAGATTTTTCAATCTGCCCTATGTTATGCGATTTTGCGGCGCTTAATGCTCGTGGCAATGTGCGCAGTCCATGCTGCACCCCAGAATCGGGCCGGGGTCCTTGCCCATCTTACGGTAGTAGTCCGCAATCGCGCTGCGGAGCGCTTCCTCGGCCAGCACCGAGCAGTGCATCTTGACCGGCGGCAGACCGTCGAGCGCCTCGGCCACTGCCTTGTTGGTCAGCTTGAGCGCTTCCTCAATCGACTTGCCCTTGACCATCTCGGTTGCCATCGACGAGGTTGCGATTGCCGCGCCGCAGCCGAAGGTCTTGAACTTGACATCCTCAATGATGCCGTCATCGGACACCTTCAGGTAAATCTTCATGATATCGCCGCACTTGGCGTTGCCGACTTCGCCGACACCGTCTGCGTCCGGAATCTCGCCGACATTGCGCGGGTTGGTGAAATGGTCATAGACCTTTTCGCTGTATTCCATAGCCATAAT
>JBJDZO010000009.1:0-5824 GCA_051868095.1 Butyricicoccus sp.
GACAAAACCGGATACCGCGGCCTATACTATCCCCAAACAAAGGAGGTGCGGCCAATGACTGGAGAACGGCTGACCTGGCTGCTGCGCGCGCTTGGTGTGTCAGGCAAGCAGCTTGCCGACGAAATTGGTGTGGATTACTCCACCATGAGCAAATGGCGGCGCGACAAACGCATGTTAAAATATTCTTCCCCTTATGCACACGCAATCGCACAATGGGCGCTGTGCTGCCCGGCGGAGCAGGAGAGCGGCGTACTGCATCGCATGCTGCACGAAACCTATCCCGGGCTTGATGACAGTCGGAAGCTGGAACACGCGCTCTGTCTGTGGCTGACCCTGCCCGATACGCCTGCGGACGCGCCCGCAGAAGAGGAACTGCGCGGCGTATTTGAAGTGCCGCTGGAGACCAGTCTGGGGCTGGAAAACCTGTTTGATGCACAGAAACGCATCTTTGGCATGCTGCGTGACCTGCCGCCCGGCCAGCAGGTGACCGTCACCGACTGCGGCGCGGTGGATTGGGCGCATGTCGGGCGCGGGCTGATTGAGGAAGGCGTGCGCGAAAATACCGCGGCGCTGACAAAGCACCACACCATGCGGATCATCGATCAGCTTACCGATACCTATCATCCGGGTGAGCTGATGTTCCAGTGGCTGCCGATGTACTTGCAGCCTACGGTCAGTACCTGGTTTTACCGCAATCCCAAACCGATGCCGCTGCGCCAGAACTTGATCCTTATCCACGGACACGCGGCGCTTACCATGTTAAGCACACCAGCCGCTCCGGGGCTGGTCATTTCCTCGCTGTACCGCGACCCGGAGTATGTCCGGCTGTTTGACGCTGTGGTGGATACCATTCTGCACGACAGCTATCCGATGATGCAGAGAATTGAAACTGCCCAGCTGACGCCTTTTCTGGATATCCTCGATGCGCATATGAAAAGTTCGCGGCTGCTGTATATGATTAACCGTCTGCCCACCTTCCGCAACATGCCCGCCGGGCTTCTGGACGAGATTCTGCGCGACAATCAGGTGACCGGTGCGCTGTACGACCACTGTATGGCGGCCGGGCGGCAGTCGACAGCGACCCGCGGCCGCTGCGAAAGCCGTCAGGTGTATGATCTGGACGCAATCGAAGCCGCACTCGAACGCGGCAGTGTGATTGATTATGATCTGTCGGCGGTCGTGGGGCGCGAAATCCGTATTTCCCGCAAGCAGTTTCAGGAGCAGCTCGCGTATCTGTATGATCATGTGCGCACGAGCCATTATACGCTGGTCGTCTATCCGTTTTCCCGGCTGGATATGACGGCGCTGCCGCCCTGCAATATGATTGTTCAGGATGACAGCCTTGCCGCGGCATGGGACGCGGAAAAATACCCGCACCGCATGTATACCGAAGACCTTGCCATCGTAAACGGCTTCTACCAATATGCCGACGCACTATGGGAGCATATCTCGCCGGTGTGCAAGGACGAGGCATGGTGCAAACGCAGAATTGGCGCTTTATTGGCGTGATATTGGGCCAAATTTTTGCAAAGCGTCGAATAATTGGCGTAAAATAGACATATCATTTTATAAAACCCGCACATTGACGGAATGCGGTGCGGGGTGTATGCTAAATGCATTCAGACAAAGGGGTTTGACCGGCAAAGGCGCTGGTCAGACCCCCTGTTTTTTGTTTTCTAAGGAATTGAGAAATTTAGGAGTGAGTACCGTGCGTATTCAGGAACATCCCGTTCTGGGCACTTATGAAAAAGGACCGCTCGTCGAATTTACGATGGACGGCAGAACCATGACCGGCTACGAAGGCGAACCCATCGCGGCCGCACTGCGGGCAGCCGGCATTCTTCAGCACCGGCACGCCCGCAAAACCGGCGAGGCGCGCGGGGTATTCTGTGCAATTGGCCGCTGTACCGACTGTGTAATGGTAGTGGACGGCGTGCCCAACATTCGCACCTGTATTACACCGCTGCGTGCGGGCATGAAGGTGCAGACCCAATATGGCGTCGGCGCAAAGGAGGATGCAGAATGAAGCGGTACGAACTGATTGTCATTGGTGCAGGCCCTGCGGGGCTGTCGGCCGCCATTGAAGGCGCGAAAGCAGGCATGCGTGTCTGCGTGTTCGATGAAAACGCACGGCCGGGCGGCCAGCTCTTCAAGCAGATTCATAAATTCTTTGGTTCCAAAGAGCACAAAGCCAAAATCCGTGGCTTCCGCATCGGTGAAATGCTGCTCCGGGAAGCCGAGGAAGCGGGCGTCACTGTGCAGCTGAACGCCACCGTGCTCGGCATCTTCCCGGAAAAGCGTGTGACTGTGCGCTTCAGCGACCATATTGAGCAGTTCTCGGGCGACAACATCATTGTGGCTACCGGCGCGGCCGAAAATATGGTGCTGTTCGATGGCTGGACCAAGCCGGGTGTAATCGGCGCGGGCGCGGCACAGACCATGATGAATCTGCATGGCGTACAGCCCGGACAGAAAATTCTCATGGTCGGCTCGGGCAACGTCGGATTGGTTGTCTCCTATCAGCTTTTGCAGGCAGGCTGCGAGGTAGTCGCCCTGATCGATGCCGCGCCCCGCGTGGGCGGTTACGGCGTGCACGCGGCCAAGGTTGCGCGCTATGGCGTCCCCTTCTACATGCGGCATACCATCGTGCGCGCAGAAGGCAAGGATCAGGTCGAAGGCGCGGTCATTGCCGAGGTGGATGACAAATTCCAGCCCATTCCCGGCACCGAAAAGCATCTGGAGATCGACACCATCTGTCTGGCGGTCGGCCTGTCACCGATGAGTCAGGTGCTGCGCATGTCGGGCTGCGAAATCGATGATACCCCGGGCGGTCTGGTGCCGAAAACCAACGCCTATGGCGAAACCACCATTCCCGGTCTGTTTGCGGCCGGCGATGTGGCGGGCATCGAGGAAGCGTCCTCTGCCATGATCGGCGGACGCATTGCCGGACTCGCGGCCGCACACCGCGCAGGCTATCTGGCTGATGACGCATTCGAAGCGCAGGCCGAAGCCGCACGCGCCTCCCTCACCCAGCTCCGGCAGGGCATGTTTGCCAAGGAAAACCGCGGCCGCACCGACCTGACCGCAACCGAGGAAGGCTATGCCCTGTCGAAAAATCTGCTTGCCCGGGGTTACGTGGAAGAAGCCGAACTGAGCGCCTTCCCCTCGGCTTCGACGCCGTGCAAAGGCGTGCATCCGGTCATCGAATGCACCCAGAACATCCCGTGCAACCCCTGTCAGGACGCCTGCAAATTCGGCTGCATTCGGGTTGGCCGGCAAATCACAAACATTCCGCAGATCGACCGGGAAAAGCAATGCACCGGCTGCGGCATGTGCGTCGCTTCGTGCTCCGGACAGGCCATCTTCCTCGTCAACGATGATTTCGATGAAACCCGTGCGTCTGTGACGCTCGCCTACGAGTTTCTGCCCTATCCCACAGCCGGACAAAAGGGCATGGCGCTCAATCGCGCCGGACAGCCGGTATGTGAGGCGGAGGTGATTTCGCTGCGCAAGAGCGCGGCGACCGATGGCACAGCCCTGCTGACCATCGCCGTTCCCAAGGAATTTTCGATGAAGGCGCGTGCCTTTGCATTTGACGGAGGTGTTGACTGATGGATAAACTGATGAACCGTTCGGCAGATATCGGGGAGTTTGTCCCGATGCCCGATGATGATATGATTGTTTGCCGCTGTGAGGAGATCACCAAGGGCGAGATCCGCCGCGCGGTGCATGACGGCTTCCGCTCGCTGACCGAAATCAAGCGTGTGCTGCGCAATGGCATGGGCTTGTGTCAGGGACAGACCTGTTCGCGGCTGGTGCGTTCGATTGTGGCGCGCGAACTGGGCGTGAAGCCGACCGATCTGCCCATGACGACTTCCCGCGCTCCGGCACGTCCGGTGGAAATGAGCGTATATGCAAAGGAGGTTGGATGAGATGGCAGTGACGGATAAAGCTCAGGTTGTAATCGTCGGCTCGGGCGTAATCGGCAACGCGGCGGCGTATTATATGGCAAAACGCGGCGCATCGGTCATTGTGCTCGAGGGCAGCGAAATCATTGGCAATGGCGGCTCATCCCGCAACGGCGGCGGCGTGCGCCAATCGGCACGTGACCCGCGTGAACTGCCGCTTGCCATGTACGCGGCGCGGAATCTATGGCCGCATCTGTCCGAAGAACTGGATATGGATGTGGAATATTTCCAGAAGGGCAACCTGCGTCTGGGCAAGGACGACGCCCACCGGCGCATTTTGCAGGGGCTGTGCGACCGCTGCACAGCGCAGGGGTTGGACGTGCGCATGCTGGACGGCAAGGATGTGCGCGAAATCAACCCGTATCTGTCCGAGGAGGTCACCTGTGCGTCATGGTGTCCGACCGATGGCCATGCCAATCCGCTCAAGACCACACTCGCCTATTATCGGGCTGCCCGCCGGCTTGGGGTGCGCTTTTACACCAAAGAGCAGGCCGTTGAACTGATCGTCGAGAAGGGCAGACTGCGCCGCGTCAAAACCGCCTGCGGCGATGTATTCGAAGGCGATACCATTTTAGTTGCGGCGGGATATGCCAGCCGTGACCTGCTGCACACGGTGGGCGTGGATATCCCGATGCACAAGGTATTGCTGGAAGCCATCGTCACCGAAGCGGAACCGCCGATGTTTGAACAGATGCTCGGCACCGCAATGGCTGATTTTTACGGGCACCAGACCCCGCATGGTTCGTTCGTTTTTGGCGGTCACACGGGCATGGAGCCATATTTCGGTGAGTACGCGAACGATGTATACAGCTTTTCGCAGGCGATTTCTGCACCGACCGCAGCGCGGGCCATTTTGAACTTTTTCCCGCGTCTGAAGAATACCAAGCTGGTGCGTGCCTGGGCTGGCGCTATGGATGAATGCGCAGATAAAGTGCCGGTGATTGACCGCTGTGCCGAAGTGCCTGGCCTTGCCATCGCCTGCGGATTCACCGGGCATGGGTTCGGCATTGCCCCGATTACCGGCATTCTGCTTTCGGAACTGATACTCGATGGAAAAACATCCACGCTTCCGATGGATGCCTTCCGGTATGACCGTTTCGGCAGTCATTCCGGAAACTGAATTGACAAATTTTCTCAGTATGCTGTCGATTCGACCGATCGAGTGAATCCTTTCGTGTGCAAAGTGGAAACGCTTACGGCAGATTCGCTGCATATTTTCAGCGGCGGCTTTGACTCTTTCCGGTCGAAGCCGCTGTTTTGATTTCTGCTGCACAGGAGTGATGCACAGACTGTGGAAAACTTCCGAACAGAGATTTCCCTTGAAGCTCCTCAACCTATCTTCGAGATCATAAATTTTCCGAGCTGCGTTTGGGCGCGGCTATGATGCGCAAAAATGCCGTATCCCCGGAGAGGCAATCCGGAGATACGGCGGTTCAAACTCCTTCCGAAAGAAGAAAGAGGGGCAAATTTTATACGCCGATGCCGAGCGGCGAGAAGATGAGATACATCACAATGACAACCGCAACGCCGGCAATTGCCCAGACCTTGCCGGTCTTCCACGGGGTCATGTCCATAACGTTGGCATCGGGCATCTCCCAGCCCACCGGACGCGGGCAGAGCTTGATGCATGCTGCATAGATGATGCATTCGAGGACGAACAGCGCGAAAACAACGTAGAGATAGTGGAACTGGCTGAAGAACGGAATGACCTTGGTTGCGCCGTACAGCACCATGTGCAGCGGAACGACGATCTTCGGGGCAATCGCCGGAGCGCGCTTGCTCAGCAGACCGAACAGTACGGCGGTCAGCAGCGGCATGGAGAAGAAGCCCCAGCACTCGTTGATGAAGTTCATGAT
>JBJDZO010000010.1:0-5820 GCA_051868095.1 Butyricicoccus sp.
CTTGGTCTGCTCATCCTCCCAGTTCTTGCGCTTGTCTTCGATTTCCTTCTTCTTGGCGTTCTCCTCGTCACGCAGTTTGGCAGCCTTTTCGTAGTCCTGCGCCTTGACCGCCTCTTCCTTGTGCGCACCGATGGCCTTCAGCTCGTCCTCCAGACTCTGGAGATCGGGCGGCGGGGTCATATTCTTCATGCGGACGCGCGAGCACGCTTCATCGATCAGGTCAATGGCCTTATCCGGCAGCTGACGGCCCGAAACATAACGTACACTCAGCTTGACCGCCGCGCTAATAGCTTCGTCGGAAATCTTGATGCGGTGATGGGCCTCGTAGCGGTCGCGCAGCCCCTTCAGAATCTCTGCCGCGTCCTCCGGCGACGGCTCATTGATGGTCACCGGCTGGAAACGGCGTTCGAGCGCGGAATCCTTTTCGATGTTCTTGCGGTATTCATCAAGCGTCGTGGCACCGATCACCTGAATATCCCCGCGTGCCAACGCAGGCTTAAGGATATTCGCGGCATCCACCGCGCCCTCAGCCGCGCCCGCACCGACAATCATATGCAGTTCATCGATGAATAGAATTACATCCTTGGCGTTTTGCAGCTCATCCAGCACACTCTTAATGCGCTCCTCGAACTCGCCGCGATACTTGGTGCCCGCAATCATACCGGTCAGATCGAGCGCAATCAGACGCTTACCCTTCAGATTCTCCGGCACGTCCCCGGAAACAATCTTCTGCGCCAGACCCTCGGCAACCGCAGTCTTACCAACGCCCGGATCACCGACCAGCGCCGGATTGTTCTTGGTGCGGCGGGACAGAATCTGAATCACGCGGTCAATCTCATCTTTACGGCCAATCACCGGGTCGAGCTTTCCCTCGCGGGCCGCCCGGGTTAGATCCTTGCCGAATTTTTCAAGCGTTTTGCCTGCGCCGCCGACTGGCTGACCACCCTGCGGGCGACTGTTGCCGTCATCGGCCATGGTGACAGTTTCATCCGTGCCGCCGACCGCCTGCAGCAGGCTGGTATACAGCTTCTGCACGTCCACACCCAGCGCGCGCAGCACGCTCAGCGCGACATTCTGCCCCTCACGAATCAGGCCGAGCAGCAGATGTTCGGTGCCGACGTAGCTGACGCCAAGCTGATTCGCGGTCATGACCGCCAGTTCGACAATCTTTTTGGTGCGCGGGGTCAGGCCCTGCGGAGCCGCCATATCCGGCGTGCCTTTGCCGGTCATCTTTTCGATTTCGGCCTCCACCTTCTCCGGAGTCACACCGAATTCGGTCAAAATTTTATTCGCAATGCCGCCATTCTCCTTGGCAAGCCCAGCGAGCAGATGCTCCGAGCCAACATAGCTGTGACCCATCTGCCCCGCGGTTTCCTGCGCGAGGCGCAGTGCTTCGGCGGCACGTTCGGTAAATCTATTCTGAAAGAACATAATCTTTGCACTCCCTTCCAAATGAGTGAGGAGTTAGGAGGTAGGAGTTAGGAGTTTCGGTCCGGCCAAAGGCCGGTATTGAAATCCGCGCTCCGCGCGGTTCCGCAGCTCCTATCTTCTATCTTTCTATCTCCTATCTTTATTGAATCATCAGTTTCTTCGCCATTGTACGCAGCAGATCGGCGCGTTTTTTGTCGCGTTCCGCCGGAGTGCCGCCCAGCACAGCCGGACGGATGGCCTGTTCCATGTCACAGACCTCGATGGGGGAAACGCCGGTCAGGTAGCCCATCTGAAGGCCGATGAGCACATTGGACAGGCAGTCAATCGCTTCGCCTGTTTCCATCAGACGCGCGGTTTGGAGTACGCCTGCGGCACGGCAGATACGGTCGGCCAGCGCCGGTTCGTTCTGACTGCGGAGCTGCTCCCGAAGCTGCTTTTCCTGCCCGATGACATCGGTTGCCAGCGCAACCAGTTTGTCAACGATCGTGTCCTCCGACATGCCGAGGGTGACCTGATTGGACAGCTGGTAGAAGCCGCCAACCGCCTGTGAGCCTTCGCCATACGCGCCGCGCACGGTGAAGCCCTGACGGCCTGCCGCGGCGATGACATCCTGCATGCGGCCCGCGCTGCCGAGCAGCGGCAGATGCAGCATAATCGAGGCGCGCAAGCCGGTGCCGATATTGCTCGGGCACGCGGTCAGATAGCCAAGATTTTCGTCGAAGTCCATCGGAAGCTGGCTCTCAATGAGCGCCGCCAAGCGTCTGGCTTCGGTCATGCACTCCTTCGGGCACAGGCCCGAACCGATGACCTGCAAACGCATGTGGTCTTCCTCACCGATCATGATGGCAACGCCGCCGTCATTCGAAGCAATCAGCCAGCCGCCCGACTGCGCCAGTTCGGGAGAAATCCGATGTTTTTCAACGAGCGCCGCGCCTTCGGCCGAACGCGGACGGATTTCGGTCATGGTAAAGTCGGATGCAATCGCGGGCGCGGTTTGCAGTGCGTTCCAGATTTTATCCGCGATTTCTTTATACTGTCCGGCGGTCAGGCCGCGGTACGGATAGCCCTTGAGGTTGCGTGCCAAACGCACGCGAGTGCTGGCTGCCAGTCCGGCAAAGCCGCCCTGAATTTTGAAGGTACTCATTTCTGTTCCCCCTCCAATCTGCGGATTTCGTCGCGCAGCCGCGCGGCTTCTTCGTAATTTTCGGCCTTGACGGCATCGCTCAGCTTGGCTTTCAATCCCTCGACCGGATTGGTTTTGGGCTGATCGGCCGCGGGCGCAGGCGTTGTGCCCACATGAGCGGCAGCACCATGCAGCTTTTTGATGTACGGCATCAAAATATCGCTGAAGTTTTTGTAGCAGTCGCCGCAGCCGGCACGACCGGTGCGCCGCAATTCGCTTTCGGTCATGCCGCAGGTCGGGCAGCGGCGTCCGCCGCCGATGGCCTGTGCCGTACTGGCAAACGGGCTTTGCAGCATTGAGCCAAACGGCTCGGAGAAAAACGAACCAAACGGATTCGAGAAGAACGGATCTTCAAAGAACGAACCGAACGACGGTGTGCCGCCGGTCAGCTTGGCCGCGCATTCCGGGCAGAGATGCAGCTCGCGGGTCTGTCCGTTGATGTTTTCTTTATAGTAGGTGGTTGCTTCATTTTTGTTGCAGTTCTGACACAACATAAGACATCGTCCTTTCTGAATCATGAGTAATGCGTAATTTCGGTGCCGGCCTGCGGCCGGAATTCAATCCGCGCTTTGCGCGCTTCCTTAACTCCTATCTCCTATCTCCTAACTCCTAACTGAAAACTATGTTGCGATTCCGAGGATGCTGCATCGGAAGATGCTCGCCCGGATCATATCACGGTATTCCTGCGGCACTTCGGCAAGCGCGCCGTCTGAGCAGGCGTTCAGCAGCAGGCTTCCCTCGCGGGCGGTCAGCAGCCCGGCGGAAACAAAGGTACGCGCCAGCTTGGCGGCATTGTTTTGGGTCAGCCGCCCGCCGATGCCGCGCGCCGCTTCGACCAACGTGCGCTGTTTGTCGTCCATCATGCGGACAATACGGATATATCCGCCGCCGCCGCGCCGGCTTTCAACCAGATAGCCGTTTTCCGGCGTGAAGCGGGTCTCGATCACATAGTTGACCTGGCTTGGCACGCAGGAAAACCGGTCGGCCACCTGCCGCCGCTGAAGCTCCGCGACGCCGCCGCCGTCGGACAGCATTTCCGCGATAAAGTCCGCGATCATATCGCTCATTTTCATTCCGCTCATCTCCTTCTCCGGCCTTTGTAGAACTTTTCTGACTTTGACTTTCTTTGACCTTCTATGGTTCTATTATACACCCGCTCAGCCAAATTGCAAGAAAAGTTTTTGACCTTTTCTGACCTTATGCTTTCTTCTCGTGCAGAAAATCCCGTAAAATCTCTTTTTTTCTCGTGAAATCTCTCTTTTTCAAGGTTTTTTGCGTTTTCTGTTCTTTCCTTCTTTATTATATACACTTCGTCCACGCTTTAACCACTTCTTCCATGTTATCCAAAACTAACATGCAGTTGCGATTGGCTAACATAAGCAAAATCCCTTGTTTTTTCGAAAACATGTGATACAATGAAAATGTAATTTCAATAGGAGGTGCTTTTCCAATGGCATATGTTATTTCTGGTGCGTGCATCAGCTGCGGTTCCTGCGCTGGCGACTGCCCGGTAGGCGCAATCGCTGAGGGCGACGGCAAGTACGAGATCAATGCGGACGCTTGCGTTGACTGCGGTACCTGTGCTGGTGGCTGCCCGGTAGGTGCTATTTCTCAGGGCTAATCCTCTGAGCGCCTTACACAACTTGAGATAAAAGCCTGACTTCTTCGGAGGACAGGCTTTTTTCTTTTTCAGCCAATTCTCCCCCTCGATTTCACAAAAAATTATCTGATTTTACTCTTGTTTCTCGGTGTCCAGAGGCATATAATGAATTCACTTTTTGCATTCTTCACCATAGTGAGACAGGAGATAGTTTATGAGTTCTTATGCGTTTCTGCTCGCGATTGCGATCATCCTGCTGACCACCAAGCTGTTTGGTCTGCTGTCGCAGCGCGTGCACATGCCTGCGGTTGTCGGTGCACTGGTCGCCGGTATCCTGCTCGGGCCGTCCTGCTTCGGCTTCATTGAGGAGACCGATTTTCTTCTCAAAACTTCGGAAATCGGTGTTATTTTTCTGATGTTTCTGGCCGGTTTGGACACCGATCTGGAAGAGCTGAAAAAGACCGGTCTGGCATCGTTTGTCATTGCGGTCATTGGCGTACTGGTACCGCTGGGGGGCGGCTACCTGTGCTACCAGCTTTTCTACAACGATCCGGGCGACCCGCTGAACATGCTCAAGGCGTTGTTTATCGGCGTGATTTTAACGGCAACGTCGGTTTCGATCACGGTCGAGACCCTGCGTGAAATGGGTCGTCTGCGCGGCAAGGTCGGCACGGCAATTTTGGGTGCGGCGGTCATCGATGATATTTTGGGTATTATTATTTTAACGGTCATCACAGGATTTACCGATCCGAACAGCCGCCCGGCGCAGGTATTTATCCGTATCGCGCTGTTCTTTGTCTTCATTGCGCTGGTTGGATTTGTGATGTACAAGGTGTTCCAGCGCATGGATACGGTCTGGGGCAACAAGCGCCGTATTGCTATTGTAACCGTTTCGTTCTGCTTCATTCTGTCGTACATTGCCGAGGAGTTTTTCGGCATTGCGGACATCACAGGCGCATATTTTGCGGGTATTATCCTGTGTAATATCTGGAATCTGCGTGAATATCTGGCCAAGAAGATCAATGTTGTTTCCTACATGTTCTTCTCCCCGATTTTCTTCGCATCCATCGGCATCAAAACCGAGCTGTCTGGCTTTACCGCACAACTGGCGATATTCTCAGTGGTTGTACTCGTCATTGCGATTCTGAGCAAGATTCTAGGCTGTGGTCTGGGTGCGCGTCTGTGCGGCTTCAATACCCACGATGCATTTATCATCGGTTTGGGCATGGTATCGCGTGGTGAGGTTGCGCTGATTGTCGCACAGAAGGGTGCGCAGGCTGGCCTGATTGACAGCGCGTTATTCCCGCCGATTGTTCTGATGGTTATTGTCACGACGCTGATTACCCCGATTCTGCTGAAAATCTTTATGGATCCGGGACATGCGGACTTCAATTCTCCGGAAATTAAGGTTCCGAACTGACCCGCTCAGCCTGCACGGTACATGCCGTGCAGGCTGTTTTCACTTTCTGCAAAAAAAACCGAAAAAAATGGAGAATATGTGTTGACAACTTCGGATTTGTCTGGTAAGATATATACCTGTCAGGCAAACCCGCGGGTGTAGTTCAATGGTAGAATGTCAGCCTTCCAAGCTGAACACGTGGGTTCG
>JBJDZO010000011.1:0-5776 GCA_051868095.1 Butyricicoccus sp.
AATTTCGGGTTGTAGAAGAAGGGCTTTGCGGAAGAACGACCGTATTTGAGGAACATGCGCGAGCGGGACGAGCCGGGAGCGCTGTGCTGCCGCTCCTTCTTGAAAGCCATGAACCGGTTTCGCTTGTTGTACTGATGCTCGGTACGAACGATTGCAAAATCGAATACCACGCATCGGTCAAACAGATTTGCCGGGGAGTAGATCATCTGCTGCATCAGATTCAGGAAACGGCCGGCGACTGCAAAATCCTTCTGATTTCACCGATTGCGCTGGGAGATGAGGTCTGGAAGTACGATCCGGACTTTGACCGTCAGTCGGTTGAGAAGTCCAAAAAACTCAAAAGCGCGCTGAAAGCTCTTGCAGAGCGGCGAAAGACTGCCTATCTGGCGGCTTCGGATTATGCCGAGCCGAGTCTCACGGATCGGGAGCATCTGGACGAAGCGGGACATCGGAATCTCGCAGACGCGGTGTATCGCCAAATTCAAAAGCTGCTGGGAAAAAGCCGGGAAGGCGCTGCATAACAGAAAAAGCGGAGAGGTTTTCTCCGCTTTTTTGTGTGAAATTATATGCTGGAAAAGATGGAATGGTTTAGAAATTAGTATACAAAGTTAGAATTTGCCGTTAAATTTCTGTGCTGCGGCCGCCGCACCATTCCGAACGATTTCTTCGGCCGCCTGCATCGCACGCGCCGCTGCGCTGTCAATGGCTTCCTGTTCATCCTTTGTGAAGCGGGAGAGCACCCAGTCGGCCAGATCATAATCGGGATGGGGCTTGGCCCCCACGCCGATTTTCACACGCGGGAACTGGTCGGTGTTCAGGTGATAGATGATGTTCTTGAGACCGTTCTGGCCGCCCGCCGAACCCTTGGCACGCACACGGATACGGCCCACATCCAGCGAAATATCGTCGGACAGGATGATGATCCGGCTGGGGTCGAGCTTATAAAACGTGGCAGCATCGCGCACCGCTTCGCCCGACAGATTCATAAACGTCTGCGGTTTCATGAACAGCACGCGCGCTCCGCCGAAGGTGCCTTCGCCGATCAGCGCCTTGAACTTCATTTTATCGATCTTCTGGCCAGATTTTGCGCAGTAGGCATCGAGCGCACGGAAGCCTGCATTGTGGCGGGTTTCCGCGTATTTGCTGCCCGGATTTCCGAGACCGACAATCAGCCATTCAATTGGGCCGGCCACCGCCTGTTTTGCGGATTTTTCTTGTTCCAGTCTTGCAAAGACATCAAAAATAGACATAGTTTCTTCGTTCCAATCCGATTTTAAGTTCTGCGGCAGCATGCACAAATTCCGGCGGATGCTGAGTGATGGCCGCGGTTTCTTCCGGAGTTTTGCCTTCAGAGAGCAGGGGAAGCTGATATTTCACTGAGATTCCTCCGTACAGAGCAGCGGCGGGGAAGTCCCCCGCCGCAGAAAATTATTCAACCGAAATGATGTAGTAATACACCGGTTGGCCGCCGTCAATGACCGTGATTTCCAGATCACGATTTTCCTTGCGGAAAATTTCCTCAACCTTGGCCGCATCTTCCTCGGTCACGCCTTCGCCAAAGATGATGGTGGCAAAGGCGCTGTCGTCCTTTACCATCTCACGGGCAAGCTTCTTCACGGCGTCAAACGGCTTTTTGGAATTTGCGCACAGCTTGCCTTCGCATAGCGCAAGATATTCGCCTTCCTTGATCTTCTTGCCGTCAAATTCCGAGTTGCGTGCCGCATAGGTGATCTGACCTGCGGTAACCGCTTCCATGGCTTCCTTCATCGTGCCGGCATTGGTTTCCACCTCGCCGTCCGGATCGAACGCCAAAAGTGCGGAAATACCCTGTGGGATGTTGCGGGTCGGGATGATAACCACCTGCTTGTCCGACAGAGGAACGGCCTGTTCGGCGGCCATGATGATGTTTTTGTTGTTCGGGAACACGAAAACCACTTCGGCCGGAACTGCGTCAATCGCATACAGGATATCATCGGTGGACGGGTTCATAGTCTGACCGCCCTGAACGACCACGTCACAGCCCAGATCGGTGAATACACTGCCGAGACCTTCGCCGGCCGCCACCGCGACAAAGCCGTATTTCTTTTCCGGATCACGGATCACGCGCTCGCGCGATTCGGTACCCTCGATGACCTTGGCTGTGTGCTGTTCACGCATATTTTCGATTTTGACCGTCAGCAGCGGGCCGAATTTGAGACCTTCCTCAAGTGCCTTGTTGGGCTGATCGGTGTGGACGTGTACCTTCACGATATCATCGTCGTCAACCACGACCAGACTGTCACCGATTTCGTTCAGGATCGCACGCAGGCGGCCGACATTACGGGCCTTGTCCTTGCGCTGGGCGATGAATTCGGTGCAGTAAGTAAACGTGATATCCTCATCGGAAATCGCGGAGAAATCGGCCGCGGATTTCGTCGGTGCAGCATCTTCGGAGGCGCGTTCTCGGTGAATGCCCTGATAGGCATCGCGCATGCCTTCGAGAATGACCAGAAAACCGAAGCCGCCCGCGTCCACGACGCCTGCCTTAGCAAGCACCGGATTCTGCTGGGTGGTTTCCTGCAAAGCGGTCTGACCGCGCTCCAGAACGGCGTTCAGAACCTCTCCGACCGACAACGCCGGGTTGGCCTGACAGCATTCGACCGCATGCTGCGCCGCAACGCGGGAAACGGTCAGGATGGTGCCCTCGGCGGGCTTCATGACCGCCTTATAAGCCGCTTCGACACCTTCGCGCAGGGCAAGGGCAAAATCACGGCCGCCGGCGGTCTGGCATTCACGCAGCTTCCTGGCGATTCCGCGGAACAGCAGGGACAGGATAACGCCCGAATTGCCGCGCGCACCGCGCAGCAGAGCGGAAGCCGCCGCGTCCACCGCCTTGGCAAGTGTAGGCTCGTGCAGACGATGCATTTCCGCCATGGCCGAACCCATGGTCAGCGACATGTTGGTACCCGTATCACCGTCCGGCACCGGGAATACATTCAGTTCATTTGCCTGCTCTTTTTTTTCGGCGATGGCGAGCGCCCCTTCGATCACCATGCTCTGGAAAAGCAGTCCGTCAATCAGTTTTTCACTCATCTTTATCCTCCTCGGCCGCGGTTCAGTCGGCCTTGATGCTTTCCACGTAAACGTCCACATTTTTGACGTCCACGCCGGTCAGACGCTCAACATGGTAGCGCACTTCGCCGATGATCGACCGGCAGACCGAAGCGATGTTAATGCCGTGCTCCACAGCGATGTGGAGGTCAATGTTCACTCCGCCGTCCTCGGCTTCGGTGACTTTGACACCGCGGCGCTGGCTTTCCTTGCGCAGCAGGTGGGCCAAACCGTCAGAGACCGAACGCACGGTCATGCCTTTGACGCCGAAGCAGGAAGAAGCCGCATGGCCTGCAATATCCGCGATGACATCCGAAGTAATTTCAATATATCCAAGGTCTGTATGAATGGTCATAAATATCCTCCTTGTAACACGGGTCGGTAACAAGTATATGCTATTTCTATTTTATAATACTTTCTATTTGAGTACAAGCAGATTTTACAAAAACAGAAATTGTAACAAAAAGCAAAACAAATGTTTGCAATTTTGGTGGAAGTATTATATAATGAAAAAAACGAGAATCAAACACTTGTTTGCGCCTGCTGTCCGGTATCCGGACACCTTGTTTATTATATATACATCCCCTGTCCAGCGGGGACCAGCCGACATGGAGGACGATGCTTATGAAAAAGATTTCTGCCAAGCAGCAAAGGATTCTGGAATATATCAGCGAATATACTGCCGCACAGGGCTATCCGCCATCGGTGCGCGAGATTTGTGCCGAAGTCGGGTTAAGCTCTCCTTCGACCGTGCATTCCCATCTCAAGCGCCTGCGTGAGCTGGGCTATCTGGAAAAAGACGATCATAAAACCCGCGCAATTTCGGTGCGCGGCGGCGCGACGATGACTGGCCGGGTGCCGATTCTCGGCAAGGTGACGGCCGGCATGCCCATCCTTGCGGTCGAGGAAGTCGAAGGCTACGTGCCCTATGAAGGCGCGGGCAAATACGGCGAGCATTTCGCGCTGCGCATCAGCGGCGAATCCATGATCGGCGCGGGCATTATGGACGGCGACATCATCATCGTGCGCAAGGAGTCTACCGCGCGCTCGGGTCAGATTGTGGTTGCGCTCATCGAGGACGAGGCCACCTGCAAACGGCTGCTGCTGCAGGACGGCGAGGTCTGGCTTATGCCGGAAAACCCGGCGTACCCGCCGATTGACGGAAGCGAGTGCTCGATTCTGGGCGTGGTAGCCGCCGTGTACCGGGAGTACAATGTCTGAGCATTGCCTTGCCGACAGTGTGCGTACTGTGCGCGGATTTGGCCCGAAAAAGGCGGCTCTGCTCGAAAAAATGGGCATTTTTACGCTCGAAGACGCGCTGAATGCCTATCCGCGCGACTATGACGACCGCACGCGCATCGCGCGCATCGCTGAGCTGCGCGACGGGGACAAGGTGAGCGTGCGCGCGATTGTCGGCACCACGCCGGTGCTGCGCCATGTCCGCAAGGGCATGGATATCACCAAACTGACCGTGTTCGATGGTTCGGGCACGCTGAATATCACGTATTTTAACAATAAATATGCCGCCGCGCAGCTCCGTGAGGGGGATGAATATCTGTTTCACGGCCGGGTGCAGGGCGAGGGGAGCAAGCACGTGATGGTTTCCCCGGTGCACGAAAAATGTGTCACCGGGCGGGAAACCGGGCGGATTGTGCCGGTTTATCCGCTGACTGCGGGTCTCAGTCAAAAAGATATGGAAAAATTGACCGAAGCCGCGCTTTCCTGTCCGTTGGACGCCGTTGGAGATCCAATACCAGCGCATTTGCGCACGGCTTACGGCCTGCCGGATTATAGTGATGCGGTGCGGTATATTCACCGGCCGCGGGCGCTGGACGAAGTGCGCATTGCGCGCCGCCGCATGATTTTCGAAGAGCTTTTTTTGCTATGCTGCGGCTTGCAGCGGCTGAAGGATCGCCGCAAAGAAGAAACCGGGCTGCTGTTTGCACGCACCGATCTGACCGCCTTCTGGGATGCGCTGGGTTTCCCGCCGACCGGGGCGCAGCGCCGTGCGGTGGAAGACTGCGTGCGCGATGTGCGTTCAGGCAAGCCGATGAATCGGCTGGTGCAGGGCGATGTTGGCTCGGGCAAAACGGTTGTGGCTGCCGCGCTGGCTGCGCTCGCCGCGCAGAACGGCTATCAGGCCGCCATCATGGCGCCGACCGAAATCCTCGCGGCCCAGCATTTCGAGTCGCTTGACGGACTGTTCGCTGGACTGGGGCTGCGCGTCGAGCTGCTGACCGGCTCAATGGGCGCAAAGGCCAAGCGCGAAGCACTCGTGCGTATTGCGTCCGGCGAAGCGGACGTTGTCGTGGGCACGCATGCACTCATACAAAAGGGCGTGGAATTTGCCCGACTGGGCGCGGTTGTGGCCGATGAGCAGCACCGTTTCGGCGTGGCGCAGCGCGCATCCCTGCGCGGCAAGGGCCAGACCCCGCACACGCTGGTCATGTCCGCAACCCCGATTCCGCGCACGCTTGCGCTGATTTTGTACGGCGATTTGGATGTGTCGGTAATCGATGAGCTGCCGCCCGGCCGCACGCCGGTGGCAACCTACGCGGTCGGGGAGCGCATGCGTAAGCGCATTGATGCGTTTATGGAAAAACAGATTGCGGCGGGCGGACAGGTTTACGTGGTTTGTCCGCTGGTCGAAGACGGAGAAGGGGAAGTGCGCCTCAAAAGCGCGGAA
>JBJDZO010000012.1:0-5773 GCA_051868095.1 Butyricicoccus sp.
GCTTGAGACCGAATAGGCCGGACGCGCAGAACTTGCAGCCCATACGGCAGCCGACCTGTGTAGACACGCAAACCGTGTTGCCGTGCTCATAGCGCATCACGACGCTTTCCACGCAGTCACCACCACGCATCCGCCACAGATATTTGATTGTACCGTCCAATTTGGACACCTGTTTGCGCTCGACATGCGGCACGGTCAATTCGAACCGCTCTGCAAGACGGGCGCGCAGGTCCTTGGACAGGTCGCTCATCTCATCGAACGATTCGACCGGCGTGTGCAGCCATTTGAAAATCTGCTTTGCGCGGAATGGCTTTTCGCCCATTTCCGTCAGCGCGGCGCGCAGTTCGTCCATGCTGAGGCATTTGATTTCGGATTGTTCACTCATTGTGTTCTCCTTAGCTTTGCAATGAAGAAGCCGTCAGTCTGGTGCCGGTGGGGCAGCAAAGTAATCATGCCCTCTGTTTCACCGCATACCGGATGAGTAAACGGTTCAAGGGCAAATTCCGGATGCTGTTCCAGAAAACCGTGCATAACATCCTCGTTTTCCCGCCGCAGCACCGTGCAGGTTGAATAGACCAGCGTACCGCCCGGCTTTACATAGCTGCAGCAATTCTCCAGAATTGCCGATTGAATGGCAGGCAGTCCGGCCAGTTCCTCATCGGTTTTGAAGCGTATTTCCGGCTTTTTGCGTAGGATACCCAGTCCGGAGCAGGGCGCGTCGCACAGGACGTAATCGGCCCAGCCGTTCAGTTCCTCCTGATGCACCCGACCATCCGCGAGCCGTGCTTGTATATTGGTCAGACCCAGTCGCGCAGCGCCTGTCCGGATGATTTCCAGTTTATGTTCGTATACGTCACAGGATACCACCTCACCGGTGTTTTCCATGCGCTCTGCGATGTAAAAGCTCTTTCCGCCCGGCGCAGCACAGCAATCAAGCGTTTTTGCACCCGGCTGCGGATTCAGCACATCAACGCAGGCTGCGCTTGCTGCATCCTGCACCGTAATCGCACCTTCGAGAAACAGCGGGTGTGCGGCAATATCTCCGCCGCTACACAGCAGGATATTGTCCATGGTTTCATGCGGCGTTATGGAAAAGCCATCTGCGGCCAGTCGCTCAGCTGCCTCATCCCGGGTGATTTTCAGCCGGTTGATACGCACCGACAGCGGCGCAGTCTCATTGTTCGCGGCTGCGATGTGCTCAGCCTCCTTTTGTCCGAACTGCTCACTCAGGCAGCGGATGAACCACTCCGGATGGCTGTATCGCAGCGCATAGTAGCTTTCCTTATCCGGGCAATCCGGATGAGGCAGCTTCCCTGCTTCCGCGTCGCGTGCAATCGTGCGCAGCACGCCGTTGGCAAAACCAACCGTGCGCGGGTCGGCATGGCAGTATTTGCGGATTAAATTTATGCTTTCTCCGACCGCGGCATGCGCCGGAATCCGGTCGAGCATAGTCAGCTGATAGACGGTCATGCGCAGCACATCCAGCACGCGCGGTGCGATCTTGTTCAGCCGGATTTTCGAATACTTGGACAGGTAAAAATCGCACATGCTGCGGTTTTGCAGCGTACCATAAGCCAGACGTGCGGCAAGCGCCGCATCGCGTGCGTCAAGTCGGGCACGCTCCAGAAAATGGTGCAGCGCCCCGTCTGACCATGCGCCGTCCTCAGCCATGGCAAATAGGGTAAACGCCGCAGCTTCGCGGGCATTGGTGGGTCTTTTTTTAATCATCGCGTCGTCCACGACCTCCGAATAACAGAATCAGACGCAGCAGCTGTGCGAGCGAAACTGCCAGCGCCGCCACATAAGTCATCGCAGCAGCCCACAACGTTTTTTTCGCCATCGGGTACTCGTCGTCGTACAGTAAACCACCCTCACGGATCGCATTCAACGCACGATGAGAGGCATTCAGTTCTACCGGAAGCGTCACAAGCTGGAACAGCGTGGACAGGCCAAAAAATGCGATGCCGACAGTAATCAGTGCGCCGTAATTAAAAACAAGGCCGATCAGAATCAGCGGCATGGCCAGATTCGAGCCAATGTTGGTCGCAGGGATAATCACCGCACGCAGCTTCATCGGCGCATAGCCAACTGCATACTGCACCGCATGTCCGGCTTCGTGTGCGGCCACGCCAATGGAGGCCACCGAAGTCGAGCTATACACGCTGTCTGACAGGCGGATGACATTGCTGCGCGGATCAAAATGGTCGGTCAAATGGCCGGATACCCGCTCGATCCGCACATTGTTCACGCCGCCCGCCCGCAGTACAGCTGCTGCAGCCTGCGCCCCGGTCATATTCCGGCGGCTGTACACGCGCGAATACTTCTGAAACGTCGAATTGACCCTGGCCTGCGCCCAGAACGCCAGAATGACGCACGGCAGCACAAGCACCAGATAATACATATCAAATCCGTAATAATAAGGCATAAAAATTCCTGCTTTCCTGAATTTGGTTACGCCCCTAAAATAGTTCCCTCTTGGATGGCATGCCCGCGCAGATAATCACAGGCATTCATGCGCTTGCCGCCTACCATCTGAATCTCGGTCAGACGCAGCGCACCTTCCCCGCACGCAACGAGCAATCCCTTTTTCGCGTCTGCTTCGAGCACCTCGCCCGGACGACCACTGTGATTTTCGAGTTCTGCCGCGTAAACCTTCATCCGTGCACCGTCCAGCGCGGTCAGCGCCACCGGCCACGGATTCAGACCGCGAATCAGGCAGTCGATCTCACGCGCAGATTTGCCCCAGTCGATGACCGCCAGCTCTTTATCGAGCATGGACGCATAGTTTGCAAGGTTTTCATCCTGCGGCACCGGCGTGATGGTGTCGAGCTTTTCGATGGTTTCACTCAGCAGCGCCGCGCCCGCTTGGGCCAGACGGTCGAACAGCTCCCCCGCTGTCTCCCGCGCACCGATTTCGGTTTTGTAAGTCAGCAGCACATCGCCGGTATCCAATCCTCGCGCCATCTGCATGGTCGTCACGCCCGCGTACCGATCGCCCGCGATCACCGACCACTGAATTGGCGCCGCCCCGCGCCAACGCGGCAGCAGCGAACCATGAACATTGATGCAGCCGTGCGCCGGATAATCGAGTACGTAGGCCGGAAGAATCTTGCCGTATGCCACCACAACGATGAGTTCGGGCTGTGTCTCGTCCAGCAGCCCCTGAATCGCGCCGTCCCTCAGCGTTTCCGGTTGATGGACGGTCAGGCCGCGTTCGAGCGCGAGCGCCTTGACCGGCGGCGGAGTCAGTTTCATTTTTCGGCCCTGCGGCTTGTCCGGCTGGGTCAGCACGCCGACGATCTCATGGCCGTCTGCCAGCAGACGGGACAGACACGGTACGGCAAAATCAGGTGTCCCCATAAACAGGATTCTCATTCTTCCTCCACCTGCTCCATATCGACATATTCGGTCACCTTTTCGGTAAACAGATGGCCGTCCAGATGTTCGGTCTCATGGCAGAAGCACTGTGCAACAATGCCCTCGCCCTCGCGCTCGAACCAGTTGCCATTGCGGTCCTGTGCACGGATCTTCGCCCAGGTCGGACGGTCCACGTAGCCGTATTTGCCCGGCACGGACAGACAGCCTTCCACCGTCGGCTGAAGCTCGTTCATCTCAATCACCTCAGGATTAACCAGCTCAATCATTTCCTCCGGCTCCTGATTGACGTCGAGCAGCACAACCACGCGGCGCAGCACGCCGACCTGCGGTGCAGCCAAACCCACGCCGCCCGAAGAAAGAAGCGTCTCTCTCATATCGTCGAGCAGAGTGTGAAGACGGTCATCAAACGCGGTGATGGTGCGGCACTTTTTGTTCAGCATCTCATCGCCTTTTACTAGTATGTTGCGAATCGCCATAGTTCATGACTCCCTTTTACATAGAATCCGGATTGAGGTCAGCGAACAAGCTGACACCCCGGTTGCGTTTATCGGCAGAAAATTCCCGCATCACGCCCGAAACCAGCAGCCTGCGCCGCTTGTTATCCGGGCATCGTATGGTCAGATGATAGCGATACCGCCCCGCGACGCGCACGACATTTGCAGCCGCTGGGCCGAGTACCGGATATTTAAAATCAGCAAACTGACCTTCCATCAAGCTGAGCAGTCGGGTTTTAAGCCGCAGCAGCGCACTGAGCACCGCCTGTTCGTCCTCACCACTCGCAGAAAGCAGCAAAAGCTGATGAATGGGCGGGCACTGAGTCGCACGGCGGCTTTCCAGCTCGCGCGCATAGAATCCGAGGTAATCCTGCCGCGCGGCGGCAAGAATGACCGGATGCGCGGGGCTGAATGTCTGAATGACCGCCCTTCCCTGCCGTTCGCGCCGCCCGGCACGCCCGACCACCTGCGTGATGAGGGAAAATGTGCGCTCCCGCGCGCGGAAATCCTGCGCATAAAGCGACTGATCGGCGTCCAGTACGCCCACCAGCGTCACTTTTTCAAAATCCAGTCCCTTGGTTACCATCTGGGTGCCAAGCAGGATGTCAGCCTTACCGGCACCGAAGGATTCCAGCAGCCGCTCATGTGCATTTTTGGCCGCGGTTGTGTCCGCGTCCATGCGAAGCACGCGCGCACCCGGGAACAGCGTGCGCAGTTCTTCCTCCACGCGCTGGGTACCCGGCGTTTCCATAAACAGATGATAGCTCCCGCACTCCGGGCAGTTATCCCCGATTTTGATGGACGCGCCGCAGTAGTGGCACATCGCGCGGCCGTTTGCCGAGTGATAGGTCATGGTTGTTGAGCACGACGGGCACTCCGGCACCCAGCCGCACACCGAACAGCCAATGACGCGGTTTGCGCCGCGCCGGTTGAGGAACAGAATAGACTGTTCTCCGTTTGCCAGATTTTTTTCGAGTTCTTCGTGCAGCACCGGCCCGATCGAGCCGGTGAACCCCTGCCGTGACAGGCCGCGCATATCCGCGATCAGCACCTGCGGCAAACCGCCGCTTCCGAAGCGTTCCGGCAGCGAAAACAGCGGATACCGGCCGTTTTCCGCACCGAAATAGCTCTCCACCGAAGGAGTAGCCGAACCGAGCAGCAGCAGCGCGTTTTGCTGTGCCGCGCGGAATTTTGCAACGTCACGCGCATGGTAGCGCGGCGAACGGTCGGACTGGTACGCGCCGTCCTGTTCCTCGTCGATCACGATCAGGGCGAGGTTCTGCACAGGCGCAAATACCGCTGAACGCGTGCCAATAACCACACGTGCGGCGCCGCTGCGGATTTTCTTCCAACTGTCGTACCGCTCCCCGGCGCTCAGCGCCGAGTGCAGCACCGCGACCGTTTCCCCAAACCGTGCGACAAATGCACGGATAAACTGCGGGGTCAGGCCGATTTCCGGCACGAGCACGATGGCTGCGCGGCCATCGGCCAGCACATCGTCAATGAGTTTCATATATACTTGCGTCTTGCCGCTGCCGGTTACGCCATGCAGCAGCGCCGCCGCGGGTGCATGAGTTCGCAGCAGCGTGCGAATGCCTTCGTACACCTGCTGCTGTGCTTCGGTCAAGGCTTTGGGCTGCTCGGGCACAATGTCCGCAAAATCGGGTGTGCGGAAGCGTTCCTCCTGAAACGATTCCAGCAGTCCGTTTTTGACCATGGTGCGCAGTACAGAGTCTGACACACCGGTCATATATTGCAGCTCCTGCCTGCTCATCCCCTGTCCGTCTGCCAGACAGGAAATGACATCCTGCCGCACCAAACTGCGGCGGCTGCGGCTTTCACGGGCCATCGCTTCCCCGGCATCCACCGCCAAACGGTACATCCGCTCGGTTTTGTCCTGC
>JBJDZO010000013.1:0-5702 GCA_051868095.1 Butyricicoccus sp.
CAACATTATAAACGAGACGGCGGGAAATGTAAATATCCGTACTTGCCGCAATGCAGGTAAAGGAGTAAAATAGATGCCAATCTGGAAATTTGGAGTCGCAGTTATGGAACGAATCTATCCAATGTTAACGGTAACGGACAAAGCCGCGCGCGCCCTGCGCGGCGGTCATCCCTGGGTGTATGGCGAAGAAGTGTTGGAGACGTGCGGTGAATGCCGTGACGGCGGCATCGCCGATGTGCAGACCCGAAGCGGGCACTGGCTTGGCGCGGGATTTTTCAACAGCGCGTCAAAAATCCGGGTACGCATCCTTTCAAGGAACAAGAACGACCAGTTTGACGAAGCGTTTTGGGAGCGTCGGCTGCGCTACGCCGTGGATTACCGACGGACGGTGATGGGCGCGGATTTCTCCAACTGCCGTCTGATCTTCGGCGAAGCAGACGGTTTTCCGGGGCTGACCGTGGATCGGTTCGAGTCTGTGCTGGTGGTACAGGTGCTCTCGCTTGGCATCGAGCGGATCAAAACGGGACTGCTCTCCGCGTTGGTGCGCATCCTGCGGGAGTACGGACAGCAGATCGACGCCGTCTATGAGCGCAACGACGTGAAGCTCCGCGCCAAGGAGGGGCTGGAGCAGGGGAAGGGCTTCCTTGCGCTGGATGGGCTGCGCACGGATCTGCCCGGCCACGTGGAGATTACGGAAAACGGCATTCGCTATGATGTGGATTATATCAACGGCCAGAAGACCGGCTTCTTTCTCGATCAAAAGTACAACCGGCGCGCGGCCGCACAGCTTGCACGGGGCAAACGCGTTCTGGACTGCTTTACGCATACCGGGGCGTTCGGCCTCAATTGCGCAGCCAGCGGTGCGGAGCACGTGGTATCGGTGGACGTCTCGGAGGACGCACTGGAAACGGCGCGGCACAACGCGCGGCTCAATGGTTTGGAGCAGAAGATCGAATACCGCTGCGCAGATGTGTTTGAGCTGCTGACGGCGCTCTCGGCGGAAAAGCGCGGCGCGTATGACTTCGTGATCCTCGACCCGCCGGCGTTTACAAAGAGCAGCGCGACGGTGCAGAATGCGATCCGCGGCTACAAGGAGATCAATCTCAAAGCTATGCGTGTCCTGCCGCGCGGCGGCTACCTCGCCACGTGCTCCTGCTCGCATTTCATGACGGACGAACTGTTTCGCAAAATGCTTGCGGATGCAGCCAAAGATGCGCAGGTGTCGCTCCGGCAGATCGAAGCGCGCCAGCAGGGGCCGGATCACCCGATCCTATGGAACGTCCCGGAGACCGATTATCTGAAATTTTATCTGTTCCAAATCGTATAACGGCAAAGAAAAAAGCGCCTGATGCTAAGCATCAGGCGCTTAACTGTTTCATTAGAAGATGCCGTTGACGGAGAACAGAGCCGCAAATACGGTGGAAACAACCGTCATCAGCTTGATGAGGATGTTGATGGAGGGACCGGAAGTGTCTTTGAAGGGATCGCCGACGGTGTCGCCGACAACCGCAGCCTTGTGCGCTTCGGAGCCTTTGCCGCCATGGTTGCCTTCTTCGATGTACTTCTTCGCATTGTCCCATGCGCCGCCGGAGTTGGACATGAACATGGCCATCATAACACCGGTGACCAGCGCGCCGGCCAGCAGGCCGCCGAGCGCGGCGGAGCCAAGGATAAAGCCGACGAGCAGCGGAACGACGACTGCCATGATGCCGGGAACCAGCATTTCCTTCAGAGCAGCGGTGGTCGAAATCGCAACGCAGGTCTTGTAGTCCGGCTTTGCCTTACCTTCCATGATGCCGGGAATCTCGCGGAACTGACGGCGAACTTCTTCGATCATCTTATAAGCAGCCTTGGAAACGGAGTCCATGGTCATGGCCGAGAACACAAACGGGAGCATACCGCCGATCAGCAGGCCGATGACGACGTTCGGGCTGAGAAGACTGATTTCCGCACTTGCGAGGCCGGTGGCTTCCGCGAAGGAAACGAACAGAGCCAGAGCCGTCAGCGCGGCGGAGCCAATCGCGAAGCCCTTGCCCATAGCGGCGGTGGTGTTGCCGACAGCGTCCAGCTTGTCGGTGATGTCACGGACGGAGTGATCCAAACCGCTCATCTCAGCGATGCCGCCGGCATTGTCGGCGATCGGGCCGTACGCGTCAACAGCTACGGTGATACCGGTGGTGGAAAGCATACCGACAGCGGCGAGCGCGATGCCGTAGAGACCGGCGCACTGATAGGAAATGAAGATGCCGACGCAGATCAGAACCACGGGAATCCAGGTGGACATCATGCCGACGGCAATGCCGGAAATGATCGTGGTAGCAGAGCCAGTTTCAGACTGCTGCGCGATCTTCTTGACGTACTTATAGTCACCGGAGGTATAGATCTCCGTGATGATGCCGATGATCAGGCCGACGATTAGACCGGAGATGATCGCAAAGGAAGCGTTGTAGCTGCCAAGCATGACCTTGCTGAAAATGATGGACGCGATGACAACGAGAATTGCAGAGACATAGGAGCCCATCTTGAGTGCCTTATGCGGATTGGAGCCTTCTTTGCCGCGGACGAAGAACGTTGCGATCACGGAGGCGAGAATGCCGAAAGCGGCGATGACCAGCGGGAAGAGGGTGTTCATACCGCCGTTGCTGAAGAGCTTGAGCGTGCTGCCAGCAGCACCGAGGGTCATAGCGGAGATGATTGCGCCGACATAGGACTCAAAGAGGTCGGCGCCCATACCGGCGACGTCGCCGACGTTATCGCCGACGTTGTCCGCGATGACGGCAGGGTTGCGCGGATCATCTTCCGGAATGCCGGCCTCGACCTTACCGACCAGGTCGGCGCCGACGTCAGCAGCCTTGGTGTAGATACCGCCGCCCACACGGGCAAACAGGGCGATGGAGGAAGCGCCGAGAGAGAAGCCAAACAGAACGTTGGTGCTCTTGGTGATGATGAAGAGCACGCTTGCGCCGAGCAGGCCTAGACCGACCACGCACATGCCCATGACGGAACCACCGGAGAACGCAATGGCGAGCGCCTTGTTCATTCCGTTCGTTCTTGCGGCGTTTGCGGTGCGGACGTTTGCCTTGGTGGCGACGTTCATGCCAATGTAACCGGCGAGAATTGAGAACAGAGCACCGCAAAGGAAGCAGATCGCGGTTACCCAGTCAATGAACAGGCCGATTGCAACAAGCAGGATAACGATGAAGATCGCAAGAATTCTGTATTCCGCGAACAGGAAAGCGCGGGCGCCTTCGCTGATGCTTGCGGCGATTTCCTTCATGCGATCCGTTCCGGCGTCAGCTTTGGAAACAAAGCAGATTTTGTAAACGGCAAACAGCAAAGCGACGATTGCCATTACAGGTGCCAGATAGACCAGAGAATCCATAAGTTTACTCACTCCTAAATTTAAAATTCAATTCTCTTCTTAGGCTAGGCCATTTCTGTATTCTATACCGTCTTGTCCTAAAAATCAATCAAAATTTGCCTCAATTTCGTACACATTCCACAGTTTCATCATTTTCTTGAGAAACTTAGCGGAATTATGACAGAGAGCTGTATAAAACACACAAAGTAAAAGAAATAGAAAAAGGACGCCGATCATTCGGCGTCCTTTTGGATTGGAATTGGATTGCCTTACTTCTTCGCAAGACCCTTCTGGCGTGCGTACTCAGCAGCGCCCAGAGCACCCATCAGCTGCGGGTCGGTCTTCAGCTCAACAACCTTGAACTTCAGCACGTGCTCGATTGCCTGCTTCAGGCCGACGTTCTTTGCGCAGCCGCTGTCGGTCGCGCCCGCCTTGTCCCTAAAGGGCCAACAGAAAGAGGACGCCGGATATCCGGCGTCCTCTTTGATGGAAATGAGACCAAGCTGTTAAAATTCATTTACATCAAAAGTGGTCTGATCTCAGACTCTCGTGATGGTAATCTCCTTTTGATGCACACTGTTTATTTTGTATTCTACGCCGCCATAAATGACATGATGGTCACCATCATTACCGTCATTCACAAACCGGTGCCCATCATATGTACGAATACCGGTCTCAACGACGGAGGCAGCGCCAAGTGCAGCCATATGTCCGTTAAAGTGCTGCGTCATGATCGGGCGCTTTGATGGCTTGATTGCCAGCCAGTCATCACTCATTGGATGGCCGGGGTATACTTTGACAAAGGCGTCAAGCGGCATAATGGCGGTTTCACACACGCCATATGCCGGGATAGGTGCCTGTACCAGATTGTTTCCCTGCGCAAGAAAACAGCGCTGGGGCTTGGTGTCACGCGAGAGCGCGCCTCGCTTCGGAACACGCATATCAAAAATTCGTTTTCCGTCTGAGGAAAGGTCGCACTCAAAATAATTGCCGTTGGAAATAAAGGTCATATCGGAGATGAATTTCGGGTAGTTCCACATAATCCGTCCGCCATCCATTGCCCACTGCGTGGTGACGGGGCAGTGAAATACGAAAGTTCCAAAATGCGGATTGCGAGCCTGACGAAGCAGCGGCAACGGACCGAGAGGCTTTTGATCATGCGTAACGATTGCAACCATGACCGTCTCGCCGTAGCTCCCGACAGAAGCGTGAATATAGTTATAAGTGGCCAGCGCAACCATACACCGTGTTGGTGAAACTTTAACGACCTGAAGTTTATCAGACGGAAGCCGCTTCTGAACTTCCTCTGCATCTGCGGTGAAGTAGAAATAAGCACACTCATCCTTGTAGTAGAGAATGGGCATCTCGGTTTCGCCGTCGATTCCGATTTTGGCCGGACGTGTACCTTCGTACAGATCTTTTCTTCTGAACATAGTTGACCCTCCCTCAAAAATTCGTACTTGTGCCAATCACACAACGCTGTTATAATTATAACATCTTATAAATTGCATAACAATCATTCTGCTTGGGGTGTGACAGCGGCAGTTACGAAAAAGGGGGCGTTGTAATGGGCGGAAATTCCGAGCAATTGAAAAGGTTGCAGCGGTCAAACGAGGAAAGAAATCAGATCACACGGGAGAGCATTGAGACGGCACTGCTTCAGCTGCTGCGTGAACGAAGCATTCAGGAGATTTCCATTGAGCAAATTGTGAATCGTGCGGGCGTGTCACGTATGGCTTATTATCGCAACTATGGAAGCAAAGATGCCATTTTAACCAATATTATAAACAAGATATGCGCAGCCATCCGTCAGGTCATGCATCCCTATTTGTGCAATGACGATTGGCCTGGTGCGAGGAGCGCTTTGTTTCAGATGCTTTACAGCTACAAGGACACCTGTGAGATTTTAATCAAGGCGCACGAGACGGAACGTGTCCAGAATTTTTTTAACGATTTTGCTTCGGATTATGCAGAAGACGATTCGGATAAAGAACGATATCGAATGTATTTTTGGGCAGGAGCAACGTATAATCTCATGTATGAATGGATCCGTGAGGGAATGCAAATCTCACCGGACTTGTTGGCAGAATATTGTAATGAAGCGAGCGCGCCTCGCAATTGAGAGCCTGCAAAGCAGAAAAAAGAGCATCGGAATTCACCGATGCTCTTTTTTGATTGGGATTTTTCTTACTTCTTGGCAAGGCCCTTCTGGCGTGCGTACTCAGCAGCGCCCAGAGCACCCATCAGCTGCGGGTCGGTCTTCAGCTCAACGACCTTGAACTTCAGCACGTGCTCGATCGCCTGCTTCAGGCCGGCGTTCTTCGCGCAGCCGCCCGTCAGC
>JBJDZO010000014.1:0-5689 GCA_051868095.1 Butyricicoccus sp.
CTGTGCGCGGTTTCGGCGCGCGTCCCGCGCATTTACATCGACTAACCAAATAGCACACTTCCGCATACACTGGGCTATGGGGCCGACGCATGGTCTCATCGGGATAAAAATTTTTGTTCCGCCTTATAATCGCCCGCTTTGTGGGGAAAATAGGATTGCAGGGCAACAAGCCCTAAAAATCCTTTCCATCGGAGTGTGACAAACGTGGATAACAGTATCAAACGGGGAGATATCTATTATGCCGACCTCAGCCCGGTGGTCGGCAGCGAGCAGGGCGGCGTGCGGCCGGTACTTATCGTACAGAATAACGTAGGCAACCGGTTCAGCCCAACTGTCATCGCCGCGGCGATCACTTCGCAGGTGAACAAAGCCAAGATGCCGACCCATATTGAACTGGGCGCACGTTCCTTCGGCCTGACCAAAGATTCGGTTGTGTTGATGGAGCAGATCCGCACGCTGGACAAAAAACGGCTGCGGGAAAAAATGGGCTGTCTGGACGAAGCACACATGCGCCATGTGGATGAGGCGCTGGCGGTCAGCTTCGGGCTGGAGCAGCAGACGATAGATTAGGAGAGTTACCAAGCGGTGAAGAACAGACGCAGATTTACAATCACAGTGGGTGCGGTTTTGATGGTGTGCATGCTGGCGACCGGCTATGCGGCGGTCGCGGCAGAATACGGCGATTCAGATGGTCCCCTTATTTCACAGGAATATCTGGAGCAGGTATTCACGCCCGCGCTGCCGGATGGCCAGGGGAGAGCATCCTCTGCTGCGGAAAAAATCGCCCGACTGAGCCAAGAGCTGGATTATAAAATCGCGGCGCTGCTGAATAAGACCGGTGGGCCGGATGCGTCTGAAGGAAACCTTGTGGGCAGCAGCAGCGTGGAGCAGGGCGACGCATGGGAAACCATTACGGTTTCGCCCGGAAAGACGCTCAAGCTGCATGTAAACGCCGAATTTGTGCTGCAAAAGGGCAGCGGAACCTGTGTGGAAAGCGCAGGCACCGGCCTGATTGACCAGTCGAGCGGCGGAGTGCTGTCGGCGGATGAAGCGCTCAAGGTGGATCATCGCTATCTGGTAACGACCCAAAACGCGGGTTTCCGTGCCACCAGCGCATCGACGGTGTGGGTTCTCGGCAGCTATACGCTGGCATAATTGCAAAAGAAAATGCGTACCTTAAAGCAGGTACGCATTTTTTTCTTTGGGAGGGGATGGCGGTGCGCTTTCCGATCGAATACCGCGGACAGGACGCCGGCTGGGTGACTGTGCAGACGGATGGGCGCGGCATGGCCTTTGCTGCGGAAAGTCCGCTGCTTACGTCCGCCGTGCTGCGGCTGTACGCGCAGACCGAGGCCGAACCGTTACGAATCGGTGTGTTGGAGCCGCATCATGATATACTGCGGCTGAATCGGCGCATCTCCACGGAAACCCTGCGTGCGGCGGGCGTGCAGCAGCCGCCCACCCGGTATTATCTGGAGGACGGGCAGCCCGGTTGCTGTCCGAAAGACAAACCCATCACGCCGGAAGCCAAGAAAACGACATCCGTTGGGCCGCTGCGGACGGGAGACGCCTTGCTCGATCGTTTGTTGGAGAGCGGCATTGCGGACGGCACGCAGACCGCGGATGGCTGGATGATCCGTATGCCGTTCACACCCGGGCGAGCGCATGCGCTGTCGTTCGCGCTGACTGCGTGCACCATTCGAAAGGAAAACGGCCGGTGGATTGTCCTGTTAAAAAAAAGCCCCTGATGGGGCTTTTTTCAGTGATTTGGAAGCGAAACTTTGTCCAGAATTCCTTTCATTTTTGCAATCAGAACACCGTAATTGGTGATCGGTACGCCTGCGTTCTTTGCCTGCTGCACGCGCGAAAGCAGATAGGTGCGGTTGAACATGCAGCCGCCGCAATGCACGATCAAATCATAGCCGTCCAGCGTTTCTGGGAAGTTTGTGCCGCTTACGATATCAATTTGCAGTCCTGCGCCGAATTTTTTACGCAGCATGGCTGGGATTTTGACACGGCCAATGTCCTCAGAGAGCGGCGCGTGGGTGCATGCTTCAGCGATCAGCACGCGGGAGTGTTCGGTCAGCCGATCGACCGCACGTGCCCCCTCAACGAACGCCGCAAGATCCCCCTTATGCGCAGCAAACAGCACCGAAAACGAGGTCAGACGGCTGCCGGCGGGTGTTTTTTCATACACCTCGCGGAATACCTGCGAATCGGTGATAATCAGTGCGGGCGGCTCTTTCAGCGCGGCCAGCGCAGCATCCATCGTGTCGGGTGTGACGTTAATGGAAACACAGCCGGTGTCGAGCAGTTCGCGGATGGTCTGCACCTGCGGCAGAATCAGGCGGCCCTTGGGGGCTTCGCTGTCCTGCGGCATAACCAGCAGTACGGTATCCCCCGCCTTTGCCAGCCCGCCCAGAATCGACGGTGCGGCAAGCCCTTCCGGGATGGCACGCGCGAGCGCGGTCAGCAGTGCCGGGATGCCTTCGCGGGTCTTGGCGCTGACCAGCAGCGGCTGCATGCCGAGTTTGTGCCGGACAGCTTCGGCCAGTGCATCCGTGTTTCCCTCGTCGGCTTTGGAAATGACGGCGATTTGACGCACGCCTGCGGCCTTGAGTTTGAGGCTCCATTCCTGTTCCAGCGTCAGATTCTCCTCCGAGCACAGCAGCAGCGCAATATCGGCCTTCGGGATAGTTTCGCCGGTTTTCTGCACGCGCAGTGCGCCCAGCTCGCCTTCGTCATCAAAGCCCGCAGTGTCGATCAGCATACACGCGCCCAGCCCGCGTACTTCCATAGCCTTGCGCACCGGGTCGGTTGTCGTGCCGGGGATGTCGGAAACCAGCGCAACCGGCTGATCGGTCAGCGCATTGATAAGTGAAGATTTGCCCGCGTTGCGGCGGCCGTAAATGGCGATGTGCAGGCGGTTGGCCGATGGGGTTTCGTTGAGGGTTGGCATAGGGGGTACCTCCTTTTAGAAGCGGAAATCGCGCATGCCGCCATCCATGTCATGCAGATGCTGGAATACAATTTCACGCACTTTATCGTTTGGAATGGTGGCGGCTTCCTTTGCAATCATGTCGAGTGCCAGACGCTTGGTGTCTTCGTTTGCATAGTCCTCGGCGTATTCCTTGAGCGTCATAAGTGCGTTCGGCAGACAGCAGTTGCGGATCTGTCCGGCCTTGACAAGCGTCATAAAGCGGTCGCCCGTGCGGCCTTCGCGGTAGCAGGCCGTGCAGAACGAGGGGATATGACCCAGCTCAAGCAGCCAATGCACAACCTCATCCAGCGTGCGGTTGTCGCTGACCTCAAACTGCGAGGAATCCTCCTCTTCCGGCTCGCCGCCGTCCGCATAACCGCCCACGCTGGTGCGGGACGCGCCGCTGATCTGGGACACGCCGTATTGGATGACCATTTCGCGGGTCTTTTTGGATTCGCGGGTGGAGACAATCAGGCCGGTATACGGTACAGAGATGCGCAGAATGGCAACGATTTTCTGGAACAGTTCATCCGAAATGCCGTTTGTGAACTTGGAAGCGTCGATGTCGTCCGCGTTGCGCAGGCGCGGCACGCTGATGGTGTGCGGGCCGACGCCATGAACGGCCTCCAAATGCTCGGCATGCATAAGCAGACCGACAAAATCATATTTATACAGGTTCAGGCCGAACAGCACGCCGCAGCCCACGTCATCGATGCCGCCCTGCATCGCGCGGTCCATGGCTTCGGTGTGGTATGCATAATCATGCTTGGGCCCGGTCGGATGCAGGGTTTCGTACTGTTCCTTGTTGTAGGTCTCCTGGAACAGAATGTAGGTGCCAATGCCCGCATCCTTGAGCTTTTTGTAATTCTCGACGGTGGTGGCCGCAATGTTGACATTCACGCGGCGAATCGCGCCGTTTTTGTGCTTGATGGAGTAAATCGTGTTGATGCATTCGAGAACGTACTCAATCGGGTTGTTGACCGGGTCCTCGCCGCACTCGAGTGCCAGACGCTTGTGGCCCATGTCCTGCAGCGCGATGACTTCGCGGCGGATTTCCTCCTGCGTCAGCTTTTTGCGCGGAATGTGCTTGTTTTTGAGGTGGTACGGGCAATACGTACAGCCGTTGACACAGTAGTTGGACAGATACAGCGGCGCAAACATGACGATACGGTTGCCATAGAAGGCCTGCTTGATCTTGGTGGCCTGCTCAAAGATGCGTGCAAGCGCGTCCTTGTCCTCGCACAGCAGCAGCACGGCGGCTTCGCGGTGGGTCAGACCCTTGCAGGCATCGGTCTTGTCGATGATCTGATTGACAAGTTCGAGATCATCCTTGTGCGCCTCAGCATAGGCCAGCGTATCCAGGATTTCTTCGTGATTGATAAATTCTTCCGCTTTCAGCGATTTGGGATCATACATCGTTTTTGCTTCCTTTCTGTGGAGCATCGGTGACGAGCAGGCTGTCGCCGCGGGAAACGGCGATTTCACAGCCGACGGACGCCATGCGCCGGCTCAAACAGCCGATGCACTGCGCGGATTCTTCGCCGGTGCAGATTTTTTTGTCATACAGCATATATTTTTTGCGCACCGCGACCGGGGACAGATTGGGCATGACCACGTTAGCGCCCGCCGCAATGCCGCGTTCCCGACCATCTCCGGCGGCGGTGCCAAGCGCGGTGGTTGCGGGGAGCAGCACCTCAGGCAGCATCAGACGAAGAATGGACAGCAGATACAGCGTCAGTTCGGCGGTGCCGCCCGGCTGGTCGAGGAATGGAGTATCCTGATGGGGGAGGAATGGGCCGATGCCGACCATGTGCGGCCGGAACTGCTTGATAAAGCGCAGGTCACGCACAAGGTGTTCGGTTGTCTGTCCGGGCGAACCGACCATAAAGCCGCAGCCGACCTGATAGCCGATTTCTTTCAGCGTGCGTAGGCAGTTCATCCGGTGCCCGAAGCTCATTTCGGCCGGGTGAAGCATGTGATAGTGCTCGGGCGAAGCGGTTTCGTGCCGCAGCAGATAGCGATCCGCCCCGGCCTCGAACAGCAGACGATAACTCTCCGCGCTGCGTTCCCCAAGCGACAGCGTGATTGCACAGTCGGGGAACCGTACACGGATGGCGCGGACAATCTCCGCCATGCGCGCATCGTTGTACCACGGGTCCTCGCCGCCCTGCAAGACGAACGTGCGGAAACCGAGTGCATAGCCTTCTTCGCAGCATGCAAGGATTTCTTCTCGTGACAGGCGATACCGTTCGGCTCTGGCATTGTCCCGGCGGATGCCGCAGTAATAGCAGTTGTTTTTGCAGTAGTTCGTAAATTCGATCAAACCGCGGATAAACACTTGGTTTCCGTAGTATGTTTCGCGGAGCGCACGGGCCTGCTGCTGCAAATACAGCGTGGATTCCGGGGTGCGGGACTCAATCAGTTCGAGCAGTTCTGCGTCCGGCAGATCGTGTTCGCGCACCAGTGTTTCGGCGAGGGTAAGGACGCGGCTCATGTTGTGCCCGCCTTTTGGGTGATGGTTTTGACATTCACACCGGACAGCATGCCAAGTTTGCCGGACAGCGCGCTGACCACGCTTTGCGGCGCGTCCATGACCACACTGATGATGGCAATACCGCGGTCATGATAGGGAATGCCCATACGGCCGACAATATAGCTGCCGTATTCGTGCAGAGTCTGATTGAGCCGCTCGGTCATGTCGATGTCTTC
>JBJDZO010000015.1:0-15743 GCA_051868095.1 Butyricicoccus sp.
GTCCACCGCCGGGTTCCAGCCGGGCATCAAATGGGTCAACGACGTGCTCATGGACGGCAAAAAACTGTGTGGCATCCTGACCGAAGCGGCCATTGAGGGCGAAACCGGCTCGATTGATTACGCGGTGCTCGGCATCGGCGTCAACCTGCGGCTTGACCGTGCGGCGCTCCCGGACGACGTGCGCACAGTGGCGGGCGCACTCGGCGACTTCACCGACACGGTTCCCCGCCGTGCCGCGCTTGCGGCAGCCATTCTGCGCGAGCTGGAACGGGTATACCGGCTGCTGAACGCCGGCGATACTGCCGCAGTCCTCGCGGAATACCGGGCGCTGCTGTGCTGTCTGGACCAGCCGGTGCGTGTCGTGTCCCCCGCGGGCAGCTATGACGCGGTCTGCCGCGGCGTAAACGATCAGGGCAATCTGATTGTTGAGCGACCGGACGGCACCCGTGATACGCTCCACTCGGGCGAAATCAGCATCCGTCTGTAACTAAGACGCATGTGCCGCGCAAAAAGTTCCATCCCGAACGAAAAAAACCTCCCGAAGGGGAGGTTTTTTGTTATTCGTTTTCCCTCTCGTAGAGGTATCCCTTAGCGCGCAGCGCATTCCGGATGCGCTCAAATACCGCCGGGTCAGCGCAGCGGATACAGTGCAGATGCGGGCCGCCGGTCAGCGTAAACAATGGCCGCACATCGGATGCTTCCAGCTTTTCCAGAAACACATCGACATCAAACCGCGAAAACAGATGCAGCGGTGCGCTGATTTCGCCATAGATCAGGTGCTCCACCGTCACATCGATGACCGCGCCGCCCTGATCGATCACCGTGTACAGCTCATCGGCGGAATGCGCTTTATCGTGCGTGCACACCAGCGAATGCTCATAATAAGCCGGTTTGCCCTCGTTCTGCTGCTCCAGAATATACCCGCGCGGCGTGGCCAGAATGCGCAGTCCACTCGCACGCATGATCGCAATATCCCCGACAATGATCTGTCGGCTCACGGCAAACCGCGAAGCAATATTGCTCGCGCTCAGCGGGCCTTCCGCGGTGCGCAGCAGCTCTTCGATGTTCTGACGCCGTTCGGCTGCATTCACTGAACTTCCCCTCCCTGTTCTCCCGGCAGTACCGGTTCTTCTTTACATATAAAAGGATAGCAGGTTTTCTTCTTTTCCGCAAGAGCCGAAAGCACGCCCTCAACCTGTGCCCGCGGCAATGCCGGAAACGGCATCGGCGGAACGGGCGCATCGGTATGCGGTGTGATTTCCTTTTCAAACCATGTCACGTCATGCCAGGCACCGCATTTGTACCCGGCCTTGTGAAAGACGCCCAGCCGCGTGAAACCCATCTGCATATGCATCGCTTCGCTCGGCCGATTGGGGCACGTCACACAGCCATATACCGTCCGGATGCGCTGCATGGTGAGCAGCGCGATCAGCGCACGGTACAGAATCGGCCCCAGTCCACGGCCCGTGCTGGCCCGATCCAGATAGACCGACAGCTCGGCGTTCCACTGGTACGCCGCCCGTGCCTGTGCCCGGTGCGCGTAGGCATACCCGAGAATCCGGCCATTCTCCTCGCACACCAGCCACGGATATCCGTCCAGTGTCCCGGTGATGCGCGCGGCAAATTCCTGCTCGTCCGGCAGCGCATATTCAAACGTAATCGTGGTCTCGATATACTGCCCGTAAATGGCAAGCAGTGCCGCGCTGTCCGCCGCGGATGCGATTCTGAGTTTCATACTCTCCCCTCCGGTCGTCCTTTCATTGTACGCCATACGCCTCGGGTTTGCAAGATGCCGCGCCTTGCAATTTGTCCGCGGGTGGAGTACAATGGAGAGGAATAAAGGAGTTTACGATCTATGAAAGTAATGATTCTCTCGGTCACCGCCGGCTTTGGCCACCACGCGACCGCCAAAGCGGTCGGCGATGAACTGGAGGCGTGCGGCGCTGAGGTGCGCACGCTCGACGTGTATGAATACATCAACCGCGCTGTCAAGGGCACCATCGACAAAGGCTACCTGTTTTCTTCCAAACACACCAAAGAGCTGTACCGGCTGGTGTACGCGCTGGCGGAAAACCACGGCAACGCCTATTTCACCACCCCGATCAGCATTCTGAACATTGTCAACGCACTCGGCGCGTCCAAGTTCGCACGCATTGTCACCGATTTTAACCCGGATGTGCTGGTCTGCACCCATATTTTTGCCGCCCAGCTCATCAATGAGATCAAAAAGCGCGGCCTGCTCACCACCACCACCATCGGCATCATCACCGACTACACCATCCATCCCTACTGGGAGGACGTTCCCTACATTGAGTATATTGTCACCGCAAGCGAGCTGCTGCATCACCGCTCGCTCAAGCGCGGCATTGAATCCAACCGCCTGCTGCATTTCGGCATTCCGATTCATCCTAAGTTCAACCACACGATCGACCACGCAGACGCTTGCCGTGCGCTTGGCATCGACCCCGACCGCCCGACCATCCTGATGATGGGCGGCAGCATGGGCTACTCCAACAACAAAAAGCTCATCCAAAGCCTGTCCACCATCGGCATCGACTTCCAGCTGCTGGTCGTCTGCGGCAACAACAAGCGCCAGTACCGCGACCTGTCGCACACGCTCGAAACCTATGAAGGGCCGTGCACGGTCATCCCTTACGGCTTTGTGAACAACGTCGAAGTCATGATGAGCGCGGCCGACTGCATCATCACCAAGCCCGGCGGCCTGACCGTCTCCGAGGCACTCGCCAAGAACCTGCCGATGATTCTGGTCAACCCGATTCCGGGTCATGAGGAACGCAATGTCGAATTTCTCATGAACAACGGTATGGCCATGCTGGTCACCAAGACTTTCCCGGTCGATGAAGCGGTGTACCACCTCTTCAAAAACCCGGCGCATCTGCAAAGCATGCGCGCGACCATGCATGCCATCGCTCACCCGGACGCGACCGAGCATCTATGCCGTTTTATTCTGGATATGCCCGAAGCCGATCCCTCCTGAAGCAACAAAACGCCTGCACCAAGCGGTGCAGGCGTTTTTTCTTCTCAGCTCATCACATAGACATTTGCGCGGGCAACACCCAGCGCGTAGCAGCGGCTGTGATCGTTCAGGTAAATATCGATGCGGTTGCCCTTGATGGCTCCGCCGGTGTCCTCTGCGATGAAATCGCCGAAGCCTTCAATATAAACCTTGCTGCCCAGCGGGATCACACGCGGATCCACCGCAATCGTGCGGCCTTCGGTGCAGCGCACGCCGGTTGCGGTATTGGAACCGAAACCGCCGCTGCACGAGCTGCATGCACAGTAGAAGGTCAGCTTGAAATTGCCCATCGCCTTGCCGTTGACCTCGATGGTCTCGGTGATGCTGTACGCCGACGAACGGGTGACCGTGCGGCCATAGGTCGGGGTGTACTTGAGCGCCGCCTTGCGGGCTGCTTCCTCAGCCGCCTTGCGTGCCGCTTCTTCGGCTGCCTTGCGGGCTGCCTCCTCGGCCGCCTTCTTGGCCTCAACCTCGGCCTTGGCCTGGCTCATCTCCTCGGTGGTGCGCACCGAGCCGACCGCGGTGTTCGCAGCGGTGGAGATCATACCGATCGCCGCCGAACTGGTATCCGACGCGGGCAGATTGCCAAGGGCCTTCGCGCTGCCGTTGTACGCGGACACATGCGAAACGCAGAGCGCGGCACACAGCGCGGCGGCAGGCAGACACCGCATCATGGATTTGAAACTCATAAACTGCATAAAGAATACTCCTGAAATTTCTTCGAAAATTCGCTCATTTTTGAGCGTTACGAGATGATGTTACCGGTTTGTTGTCACCGTGTAATCATTTTGTTTTCGGTTTGTTACCGTTCTGTAATCACATGATACCCAGTGGCCCCGCTTTTGTCAAACGTTTTTCCGAAAAAAATCATTTTTTAATTACAAATAGTAATATTATCATGTATATATAACAGATTAGCAATTCACAACATCCAAAAAACCGCCCTCTCGCTCTCCCGCATTGTTACAAAGACGGTTACAAGATTACAAAACGGATGCACGCCTGTAACCTGCTTTGTAATTTTCCCGGGGCGTGGATAGCAGCGCCGTCCGGCGCGCAGACTAAGGGAAAGGTTTTTCTGTACAAATGGAAACAAATGTGGTATAGTTTTAAATAAGCGTTTGTTGACCGCGCGCCCGGCGGCGGGCAAAATCCGCAGGGGTTCGGGGCGTGTCAAATGGATGAATTGGAAGGCCGACGGTGTATCGCGCTTCCTCAAAAACCGGGAAAGACCCGGATAGAAGAAAAGTATTGACCAACAAAAAGGAAAGTGATAGTAGAACTATGAAAGAAAAACTGAAGATTATACCCTTGGGCGGTCTGGACGAGATCGGCAAGAACATGACCGTGATCGAGTACGGAAACGACATGGTCGTGATCGACTGCGGTTTGGCGTTCCCGGACGGTGACATGCTGGGTGTAGACCTGGTCATCCCGGACACCACGTATCTCAAGCGCAACTATAAGAAGCTGCGCGGCTATCTCATTACCCATGGACATGAGGACCACATCGGCGGCCTGCCGTATGTGCTGCGCGAGGTCAATGCGCCGGTTTACGGCACGCGCCTGACCTGCGGCATCATCGAGACCAAGCTGGCTGAGCACAAAATGCCCTCCAAGGTACGCCTGAACCGCATTAAGGCGGGCGATGTCATCAAATTGGGCTGCTTTACGATCGAGTTCATTCACACCAACCACTCGATTGCCGATTCGGTCGCGCTCGCCATCCGCACCCCGCTGGGCACCGTCATCCACACGGGCGACTTCAAGGTGGATCTGACCCCGGCTTCGGGTGAAATGATCGATCTGGCGCGCTTCGGAGAACTGGGTAAGGAAGGCGTACTCGCGCTCATGAGCGACTCGACCAACGTGGAACGCCCCGGATACACCCCGTCGGAACAGACGGTCGGGGCCAGCCTCGAGAAGTTCTTCAAGAACTGCCGCGAACGCATCATTGTGGCCACCTTTGCTTCGAACGTGTCCCGCCTGCAGCAGATTCTCGACATCTCGGCCAAGTATGGCCGTAAGGTTGCTGTCTGCGGCCGCAGTATGGAGAAAATCACCGCAGTTGCCGGTGAACTCGGCTACCTGACCGATAAGGGCAATGTTCTGATCGACATCACCGAGATGCGCCGCTATCCGCGTGAGCAGCTCGTAATCGTTTCGACCGGTTCGCAAGGTGAGACCATGTCCGCTCTGTACCGCATGGCGTACAACAGCCACAAACAGGTGGAAGTTGTACCCGGCGACCGCATCCTGATTGCGGCGTCCGCGATTCCGGGCAACGAAAAGTCGGTCAACAACATGGTCAACGAGCTGTACAAGAAGGGCGCGGAGGTCATCTACGACCGCAGCGCGGCTCTGCACGTTTCCGGTCACGCCTGTCAGGAGGAGCAGAAGCTGATGCTCGCGCTCTGCCGCCCCAAGTATTTCATCCCGGTGCACGGCGAGCACCGCATGCTGCGTATGCATGCCCACCTCGCGGAGCAGATGGGTGTGCCGAAAAAGAACATCATTGTCGGTGAAATCGGCCGTCCGATCGAAATCGGAGAAAAGTCGGCACGTCTCGGCAATATGGTGCCGTCCGGCCGTGTCCTGGTGGACGGTCTCGGCATCGGTGATGTCGGTTCGGCTGTGCTGCGCGACCGCAAGCATCTGTCCGAAGATGGCCTGCTCGTGGTCGTCATGACCATCGACGCGACTTCGGGTGTTGTTGTCGCCGGCCCGGATATCGTCTCCCGCGGCTTCGTATACGTTAAGGAAGCCGAACCGCTCATGGAGGAGCTGCGCACGACCTGCCAGATCGCGCTTGACCGCTGTCTGGACGAGGGCGTCAAGGACTGGAACGGCATCAAGCTGGCCGTTAAGGGCGCGCTGAGCGACTTCCTGTTCAAGAAGACCAAGCGCAGCCCGATGATCCTGCCGATCATTATGGAAATCTAATTTTTTGCATCAAAAAAGACCTTTTCGTTTCCGAAAAGGTCTTTTTTCTTTACAGCGCCGCACGCAGACGCTCAATTTCCGCCCTCGGGTCCGCACACCGCATAAACCCGCTCATCAGGCATGCACCCGCCGCGCCTGTGTCCCGCACTGCGGCCAAATTGTCCGCCGCAATGCCGCCGATGGCATACACCGGGATATCCACCGCGTGCACGGTCTCGCGCAGGAAGTCCAGCCCGCGCCCGGGCAGACCACGTTTGCAGTCGGTGTCAAACACATGCCCGGCGGTTACATAGTCCGCGCCAAGCGCCGCCGCACGCCGCGCCTCCTCCGGCGCGTGCACCGACACCCCCAGAAGCTGAGCATGCTCAGCCCATTCCGGCTGCTGCTCAAGCTGCCCGAGCGACAGATGCAGACGCGGCACGCCGAGGACTGAGCACGCCGCCGGAAAGTGATGCAGAATCACTTTGTCGCCGCCCGCGGCGAGCGCCCGCCGCGCCAGCGCGAGGTAAGCATGCTCAGATAAATCCTTCTCCCGCAGGATGATTTTATCGACACCCGCATCGGCCAGCGCTCGGATGCGGCCAATGAAATCATCTCCGCACAGCGCGCGGTTGGTCACACAAATCAGTTCAAACGCCACGGTTCCGCCCCTCAATTTCTAATTACTAATTAAACATAAACGTAATCGTTCATGACCGGCTGCAGTCCCTCGGCGCGGATGGCGGCAACCACCTGCTCCACATTGCGGCCATCCGCAATCTCAAACTGATCGTCGCCCTCTTCTTCGCCGGTGTGACCGCCGATACCGGTCGAAACACCCGCTGAAATCTTGGTTGCCGCGATGTCAATCACGCGGTCACGGAAGCCTGCACGTTCCCGGGTCGAAATGGTCATGCCCGCAAACGGCATAAACAGCCGATAGGCACACATCACCTGCAAAAGCTGGCGTTCGTGTACGTCCTTCGGGTTAATTTTGTCGTTGTTAACAATCGGGCGCAGACGCGGGCACGAGAAAGAAATCTCAGCGTGCGGGTACTTGCGCTGAAGCAGATAGGCGTGCATACCGGTCGCAAAGGCGTCCTTTCGGAAGTCGTCCAGACCGAGCAGCGCCGCGAACGCCACACCGCGCATGCCGCCCATGAGCGCACGCTCCTGCGCCTCGACGCGGTACGGGAAAATACGCTTATGCCCCGCCAGATGCAGCTGCTCGTAGCGGTCGGAATGGTAGGTTTCCTGAAAAACGGTCACGTAATCTACGCCGCACTCATGCAGATAGGCATATTCGTCCGAGTTCATCGGATAGACCTCAATGCCGACCATCTTGAAGTATTTACGCGCAATCTTGCATGCCTCACCGATGTACTTCACATCGCTCATGGCGCGGCTCTCACCGGTCAGAATCAGGATTTCCTCCAGACCGCTCCCCGCGATGGCCGACATTTCGCGCTCAATGCCTTCCATGTCCAGCTTGGCGCGGCGAATCTTGTTATGGCAGTTAAAACCACAGTAAATGCAGTAATTTTCGCAGTAGTTAGAGATGTAGATGGGCGTAAACAGATAAACATTATCGCCAAAGAAGCGGCGCTTCTCCTGCCGGGCCTTCGCGGCCATCTCCTCCAGGAACGGCTCTGCAGCGGGCGACAGCAGCGCGGCAAAATGTTCGGGGGTACGCACACCGGCATCCAGCGCTGCGCGCACATCGCGGGCGGTGTAAACCGATGGGTCATAACCCTCCATCGCGGCAATCACCTGCTCACGCACGGTCGGGTCGATCTGCTCCATGCCGGGCAGATATGTCATATGGTCGATCTTGTTTTGAATCTCAACGACCTCAATGCCCTCCATGGGCTGATTTATTTCATTCTGTGCCAATGAAACCGCCCCCTTAGTCCGCAAGGAAACCGGTCAGCGGCGAGGAAGCCACCGCGCCCTTATCGATGACGCGGCCCAGACCGGACAGATATGCGGTGCGGCCAGCTTCAATCGCCTTCTTGAACGCCTCTGCCATGGCCGGGATATTGCCCGCAGTCGCGATAGCGGTATTCGCCATGACGGCTGCCGCGCCCATCTCCATGGCTTCGCACGCCTGCGACGGACGGCCAATGCCCGCATCAACGATAATCGGCAGGTCGATTTCATCGATCAGGATTTTGATAAACTCCCGGGTCGCCAGACCCTTATTCGAGCCAATCGGTGCGCCGAGCGGCATGATGGATGCCGCGCCCGCGTTCACGAGATCACGCGCAACGTTCAGATCGGGATACATGTACGGCATAACGACAAACCCCTCTTTTGCAAGGATTTCGGTCGCCTTGATGGTCTCCTGATTGTCGGGCAGCAAATATTTGCTGTCGCGCATAATTTCAATCTTCACGAAATCGCCGCAGCCGCACTCGCGTGCCAGACGGGCAATGCGGACAGCCTCTTCCGCAGTGCGTGCGCCCGAGGTGTTGGGCAGCAAGGTCACGCCCTCCGGAATATGGTCCAAAATGCTGTCGGTTTCGGAATTTGCGCGGCGCAGGGCCAGCGTAATAATCTGAGCACCCGCGTTCTGTACAGCCGCGTTGATAAGATCGAGCGAATACTTGCCCGAGCCGAGGATGAAGCGGGAGGTAAATTCATGCCCGCCGAGAATCAGCTTGTCATTCATGGGAAAGACTCCTTTTTATATAAGAATTTGATGAGTGAGGAGGTAGGAAGTAGGAGGTAGGAGTTTCGGTATCGCGCACCCCGCGATGGATTCTAATCCGGCCAAAGGCCGGTTCCATAACTCCTAACTCCTAACTTCTAACTCCTAACTCTTTTGTGTCATGGTTCGTTTTCTCCGAGCAGCAGCCGCATGACCATCGCGGCCTCATGCGCGGCGCACACGGCCACACGCGGCGCCATCAGCCCCAGCCCGTCCGCGATATCTGCTGTGCCGTCACCTGACAGGTAGAACTGCCCGAAACGGCGCACGGTGCGGATGAGGTTGGCCGAGCCTGCACCCGCCATGCCTGAGCCGGACACAAGCGGCACGCCCGGCAGCCCGGTGAGGATGCTTTCGACCAGCATGGCTTTTTGATCGGGCTTGTCAAACGCCTCGCAGACCACATCACAGCCCGCAAACAGCGCACAGGCGTTGTCCGGAGTGATGCGCACGAAATGGGTTTCGTAGGTGAGATAGGGGTTGATGTCCATGAGCTGCTCTTTGAGCGCTTCCGGCTTGGGACAGCCCAAATGCCGGATGAAATAATGCTGCCGGTTGAGGTTGGTCACATCCACACGGTCGAAATCGACCAGCACCAGCCGCCCGACTCCGAGCCGCGCCAGATGCACGGCGATATTCGAGCCAAGACCGCCCAGTCCGGCGATGCCGACCGAAGCGGCGGCAAATTTCTTTTGATTTTCCGCGCCGTGGCGCTCGACCAGCGCGGCGTTTAATGCTTCCTGCGACAGCATATCAGCCGCCCCCGACAAAATGCACGATTTCAATTTTATCGTCGTCCGCGAGCGTCACCGCGCCGAAGTCCACGCGGCGCACGATTTCCCCGTTGCGCTCGACTGCGACGCGCTCGGGTTTGAAGCCCTGCGCTTCGAGCAGCGCGGCGACGGTTTGACCCGCAAAGCCGTCCAGCGGCTTGCCATTTACCTGCATAATGGGATTCCTCCTGCCTGAGTGTAAAATATAGACAAACAGAAAAAAGGCGTCACGAAGAACTACACCCGCGGTGGTGTACCCCTTCGTGACGCCTTTTTGCAATCACTCTGGTATTTACGATAGCATTTTCCGCCCGATTTGTCAAGAATGATTTTTTACAGTATCACGGTAAACACCGTACCATTTTCCCGACTGCTTTCGGCTGTGATGCGGCCGCCGTGCCCCTCGGCGATGCGCTGTGCAATGGCAAGACCCAGCCCGTAGCCGCCACGCTCGCGGGTGCGCGCCTCGTCCACCCGGTAAAACCGGTCAAAGACATGCGCGAGGCTGTCCGGTGGAATCGGATCGCCGGTATTGCGCACGGTCAGCACGGTTTTCCCGTCTTTTTTGCGGAGATTGACCCAAACCTTGCCGTGTTCGCCCGCGTACTTGACCGCGTTGTCCAGCAGGACGGCAAACAGCTGCTGCAGCTGACCGGCCGCGCCCTGCACAAAGATTTCCGGCTCAACCGTGGAATGCAGCTCCACGCCCTGTTCGAAGGCGACCGGTTCGAACGAAAGCAGGCTGCTCCACAGCAGGTCGCTTAAATTCACCCGCTCGGTGACCATGGGCGTTTGGTCGACGTTGCTGCGCGCGAGGAACAGCATGTCCTCGACCAGCCCTTTCATTCGCACGGCTTCCTCTCGCGAGTTGTCCACCCATTGGCGGTTGTCGCGAATCAGTTCATCCGGATGAGCCAGCAGCACGCCGAGATTGGCCAGAATGACGGTGATCGGTGTTTTCAGCTCATGGCTGGCATCCGCAACAAAGCGGCGCTGCTGTGCCCACGCTTCTTCGACCGGGCGCAGGGTCTGCCGCGCGAGAAACAGGCTGATGAGGAAAAACGCGGCCAGCGACAGGACGAAGGTGAGCAGCGAAATGAGGAACATGCTGCGCATGCCGGTGCGCTCATGGCTGATGTCGGCAAAGGCGATTTTTATGCCGTCAGGCGTGTCCTGCCTGAGATATCGCAGCGACATATCCGCAAGCGTTCCTTCGGCCGGTGCGCTCTGCTGTGCCTGTGTCACCGCGCTTTCGATCGTCTGGTCGGTGATGGAAATATCCTCCCGGCCGTCAATCTGCCGGATGCCGCCTTCCGCGTCCAGCAGCACGGAAAATACCGGGACATGCTCGACCACACGGCCATCCTCCATCGGCTTTCCAATCAGCGGTTTGCGCTTTTCATCCCCAATCCGCATGGAAATTGCCTGCTGGAGAGCCTGTTCGGTTTCGCCGCGCAGCATCTGATGATATACCGCGCACACGGCGATGAACACCACCAGCAGCGCCAGCGACACCAGCAGCATATTGCTCAGCACGAATTTCCGGCGCAGTTTTTGGATCATGTGTCTCCGCCCTCCAGCTTATAGCCGACCTTGCGCAGCGCGACAATGCTGACGCAGGAATCCAGAAACAGCAGCTTTTTGCGCAGGAAGGAAATATAGGCCTCAACGTTGTTGGCCTCGGCGTTGGAATCGTAGCCCCATACCTTGGTGATGAGGGTTTCCTTGGTGACGACCAGCTTGGAATTGGCCATCAGCAGATGCAGCACATCAAATTCCTTGCGGTTGAGGCGCACCGATTTGGTGCCCTTGCGCAGGTCGTGGGTATTGAGATCCAGCGTCAGGTCACCGTACTCCATGGTTTCCAGCACGACCTCCCCCACCCGCCGGGACAGTGCGCGCACCCGCGCAAGCAGTTCCTCGGTGGCGAATGGTTTGGTCAGATAATCGTCCGCGCCGCAGTCCAGCCCTTCCACGCGGTCAGCAATCTCACTGCGCGCGGTCAGCATCAGAATCGGTGTCGTATTTTTTTCCCGGCGCAGGGTGCGCGCGATTTCCAGCCCATTCATGCCGGGCAGCATCACGTCCAGAATCACCACGTCATACTGTCCCGACCGCGCGTATTCCAGCCCGTCCAGCCCGTTGTAGACCGCTTCGGCGGCGTATTTTTGTTCCTGCATGATTTTGACGAGCACATCGGCCAGCCGGCGCTCGTCCTCAATAATCAGAATATTCATCGAATCACCCTTTTCTATTATAATCCAAAACCGCGTCCGTGCGAAGCCCTTCGCACAGTTCACGAAATCTACACATTTCGCAATCATTTATATAACTTATCGGCCTTAAATTATCCTGAAACATATTTTTCAGGCAGATTTCAGAGGAAATCGTTAAGCTTTTCTTGTTCCGAAAAACACCGGGAAAGGAGACCCCTATGACAGCCGTTCAAACCACCTTTGCAAGGGTCGAAAAAAAATACATTGTCCCCGAGCGTTCCTACCGCGCACTGTGTGAAGCGCTCGCCGAGTATCTGGTGCCCGACCAGTTCGGCGCATACACCATTTGCAACATCTATTATGACACCCCGGATTACCGGCTCATCCGCGCCTCGCTCGACAAGCCGGTTTATAAGGAAAAACTCCGTCTGCGCAGCTATGGCGTGCCCGGCGAGAGTGATTCGGTGTTCGTCGAGCTGAAAAAGAAGTTTGACGGTGTGGTGTACAAGCGGCGCACCGCTCTGCCGCTCGCACAGGCGCGCACCTGGCTGAACTCCGGCGTGCATCCGCTCACAAACGATCAGATCGGCCACGAAATCGACTGGTTTTTGCAGTTTTACCGGCCGCAGCCGGCGGTTTTTCTGGCGTATGACCGCATCGCGTACACCTGCCCGTCGGTGGACGGCCTGCGCCTGACCTTCGACAGCCGTCTGCGCTGGCGGGAGGACGCGCTCGACCTCGCGGCCGGCGATCACGGCACGCTGCTGACCGCGCCGGGTGACCGCATTCTGGAGATCAAGATTCCGGGCGCGGTGCCGCTGTGGCTGAGCGAAATTCTGGACCGGTTTGCAATTTATCCGTCGTCGTTCTCCAAGTACGGCACCTATTATCAGCAGCAGATTCTGCAACATCCCGACACGAAAGGAGCCATCTTCTGTGCTTAATTCCATCCTGACCGCGGGTACGGTCACCCCATCCAGTCTGCTTTTGTGCACGCTGGCCTCGCTGATGTTCGGCCTGCTCAGCGCCATGCTGTATATGTTCCGCAATACCTACACCAAGGGCTTTGTATGCACGCTCGTGCTGCTGCCCGCCATCGTACAAATGGTCATTATGCTCGTCAACGGCAACCTCGGCACCGGCGTCGCCGTGATGGGCGCGTTCAGCCTGATCCGGTTCCGTTCCACCCCGGGCGGCGCACGCGAAATCTGCGCGATTTTCCTCGCCATGGCGCTCGGCCTTGCCACCGGCATGGGCTATCTCGGCATTGCAGCCATGATGCTCGCTCTGCTCGGGCTGGCGCAGATTCTGCTGACCGTAACCGCGTTCGGTGAATGCAATGCCGCCGAAAAGGAACTCAAAATCACCATTCCGGAAAGCCTGGACTACACCGGCGTATTTGACGATCTGTTTGACACCTTCACCCGCTCGCATGAGCTGATCCGGGTGCGCACGACCAATATGGGCAGCCTGTACGAGCTGCTGTATCACATCACGCTGCGCGATCAGGCCGAAGAAAAGGCGTTCATTGACGCGCTGCGCTGCCGCAACGGCAATCTTGGCATTACCTGCGGCCGCGTGCCGATGGACAAGGAAGCGCTGTAAAGGAGAAGCAATCTATGAAAAAACGAGTCAAACTGCGCTCATCCGCGTTGTCGCTTGCGGCGTTGTTCACGCTTGCGGCCTGCGGCTCGACGGGCAGCGAAGCGGTTTCGTCTGCTCTGCCGGCCCAAACGCTCGCGCTCACGCCCATCACGGTCGAATACAGCAACCGTGACTGGTCAGCGGAATACGATGACAACGTGCAGAATGTCGCGCTGGCAAACGAAAGCGTCACGATTACCAAGGCGGGCACCTACATCCTCACCGGCACGCTCGCAAACGGGCAAATTGTTGTAAATGCGGGCGATCAGGACAAGGTGCAGCTCGTGCTGAGCGGCGCGTCGGTCACCTGCGCGGACGGCCCAGCCATCTGGGTGCAGAACGCGGATAAGGTATTCCTGACCCTCGCGGACGGCACGAAAAACACCCTGTCCGACGGCAGCACCTATACAAACACCGACCTGAACGCCTGTGTCTACGCGGAAGCCGACCTGACCATCAACGGCAGCGGCAGCCTGACGGTTGCGGGCAACTCCAACCACGGCGTTTATACCAAGGATGACCTGACCATTACGGGCGGCACGCTGGCCGTCACGGCGGTCAATGACGGTCTCAAGGGCAAGGACGCGGTACAGATCGCGGGCGGCACGATCTCGATTACCGCGGGCGGCGACGGCATTCAGTCGAGCAACGATACCGACGCGGCCAAGGGCTATGTAGCCATTGACGGCGGCGACCTCACGATCACGGCGGACGGCGACGGCATTCAGGCCGAAACCCGTTTGCAGGTGACAGACGGCAATCTGAACCTCACAACCGGCGGCGGCAGCGCGAACGCGCCCGCACACACGGGTAGCCAGATGCCGGGCGGCGGCTTCCACGGCGGCGGACCCGAAGGCATGGAGCCGGGCGAACGTCCGCAGCGCGGCGATTTCACTCCGCCGGACGGACAGACCCCGCCGGATGGGCAAACTCCGCCTGAGGGCGGCGGCACCCCGCCCACGCCTCCGGAGCAGAGCGCGGAACCCACGACAGAAACCGAAGAAAACACGGTCAGCAGCAAGGGGCTGAAGGGCGTCGGCTCGCTGCTTGTGACCGGCGGCACGATCACCGCCGACTGCGCAGATGACACGATCCACACGAACGGTTCGGCGGGCATCGCGGGCGGCACGCTCACCCTGAAGAGCGGCGATGACGGCATCCATGCTGACTGCTCGCTGGTCATCTCGGACGGCACGGTGGACGTTTCGCAGAGCTATGAGGGTCTGGAAGGCCAGAACATCACGATTTCGGGCGGCACGATCACGGTGAAGGCCAGCGATGACGGTCTGAACGCCGCGGGCGGTTCGGACGGTGCCGACACAACCGGCCGTCAGGACCCGTTCGCGTCTGACGCGGATGCGTTCATCCAGATTTCGGGCGGCACGATTACGGTCACCGCGTCCGGCGACGGCGTGGATTCCAACGGCAACCTGACCGTCTCCGGCGGTACGCTGTACGTCAACGGCCCGACCAGCAGCGGCGACGGTGCGCTTGACTACAACGGCAGTGCTTCTGTCACCGGCGGCACAGTCATCGCGGTCGGCTCGGCGGGTATGGCGCAGGGCTTCGGAGAGGACTCCACCCAGTATTCCTTCCTCGTAAACCTGCCCGCTTCGGTGGAAGCCGGTACGGCGCTGACCATCACCGACAGCAGCGGCAAGACGCTTGCCACCTATACGCCCACCACAGCGTATCAGTCGATCTGCGTCAGCCTGCCCGCCCTCCAGAAGGGCGCGGCCTATACGGTCACCGCGGGCGAACAGTCGAAGACCGTGACGCTGGAATCGATTGCGACCAACGAAGGCGGCGGCATGGGCGGCCATGGCGGCGGCGGACGTCCGGACAAAACCGGCGGCGAAGGCCGTCCCGAGCGGATGCAGCAGCCCGCCGACACAGCGCAGCAATAACCTCGATCCCCTCTCCCTGTGAGAGGGGATTTTCTTGTCCACGGGAATTCTGCCGGTTTCAGGGAGATGTCCGGCGAAATTCGTCCGTCTGCTTTGACAAAATCCTGCGTCCGGGTGCGGTATGATAGAGCTTGGACGAAGGAGGGACGCCATGCGGGTCATTTATGTGGATGTGCTGGCCGGGGTCAATCTGGCGATGGATTATCTGCTGCTCGCGGCGGCTGCCCGGCTGTCCGGTACCTACTGCACCCGTCCGCGCCTGCTTTTGGGCGCGGCACTCGGCGCGGGCTACGCGGTCGCAAGCTGTCTCGACAGGCTGGCATGGCTCGGTCTGCTGCCGGTGAAGGCGGCGGTGGGGTTCCTGATGGTGCGCGCGGCGTTCGGCGCGCGGCGTGGCGCGGAGCTTGCCCGGCTGACCGCCCTGTTCTGGCTGGTATCATGCGCGGTGGCGGGCGGCGCACTTGCGCTCGGCAAGGTCAGCGACGCGGCGTTTTTCGCGGGCGGCGGGTACTATCTCGATGTGCCGTTCCGGGT
>JBJDZO010000015.1:15843-24082 GCA_051868095.1 Butyricicoccus sp.
CGCGCGGTCGGACGGGAAACCGGGCTGCTGCTCGCCTTTCGCCCCGAACACGCCGCCCGCGACGGCAAGCCATGGCCGGGGCTGGCAGCCATCTCGCCCGAACGGGTGGCAAACGGACAATATGAAGGCCTGATCGGACTGTGAAAGGGGACGAAGCGATGATATTCGCATGGATTTGCAGGCTGCTGGTGCGGCTCGGACTGAAAAAGGACGCGGGCATATACTACATCGGCGGGAGCGAGGTGCTGCCGCCGCCCATGAAGCCGGAGGAGGAAGCTGCCGCGGTTGCGGCTTTGCAAAACGGCGAAAGTTGGGCACGCGACAAGCTGATCGAGCACAATCTGCGGCTGGTGGTGTACATTGCGCGCAAGTTTGAGAACACGAGCGTAGGCGTGGAAGATCTCATCTCCATCGGCACCATCGGGCTGATCAAAGCAGTCGGCACCTTTAAGCCGGACAAGAAAGTTAAGCTGGCGACCTATGCGTCCCGCTGCGTGGAAAACGAAATCCTGATGCACCTGCGCAAAATTTCCGGCCAGCGCGCCGAAGTCTCCTTTGATGAGCCGCTCAGCTCGGACTGGGACGGCAATGAGCTGCTGCTCTCGGACATCCTCGGCACCGAGCCGGACAGCGTCATGCGCCCGATTGAGGATGATGTGGACCGCGAACTGCTGCGCCGTGCGCTGACCCGTCTGCCGCCCCGCGAAATGCAGATCATCGCCATGCGGTTCGGGCTGGGCGGCGGCGACGGCCTGACCCAAAAAGAGGTAGCCGACCAGCTCGGCATTTCGCAGTCGTACATTTCCCGTCTGGAAAAGCGCATCATTGCGCGTATGAAAAAAGATATTCTCAAATGGGTGTGATTCCTCCGCCGGCGCGCTGCGCCGGTTTTTTTCTGTCCAAAAGTTTGACAGGCGCGGAAAAATCCCGTATCATGGTCTTAAGGAATGGAGGTGCCGCATGACGGAAAATAAAATGGGAACCCTGCCCGAAGGCCGGCTGCTGCTGACCATGTCGCTGCCTGTCATGGCCTCCATGCTCATCAGTGCGCTTTACAACATCGTGGACAGCATGTTTGTCGCACGCATCAGCGATGACGCGCTGAACGCGGTTTCGCTGTGCTTTCCGGTGCAGCTGCTGATGGTCTCGCTGGCGACCGGTATCGGCGTGGGGCTGAACGTGCTGCTCAGCCGGGCGCTTGGCGCAAAACAGCAGCGCCGCGCCGACGCGGTTGCCATGCACGGCGTATTCCTGTCGCTCGTGTGCTGGCTGGCGTTTGCGGTGCTCGGTGGACTGCTCAGCCGCCCGTTTCTCGCGCTGTTCACCGACCGCCCGGCCATCCTTGCGATGGGCACCGGCTATCTGCGCATCTGCACCGCCTTTTCGGGCGGCGTGTTCCTGCTGTTCACCGCCGAACGGCTCATGCAGGCAACCGGACGAACGGTGTATCATACGGTGATCCAGTGTCTCGGCGCACTCATCAATCTGGCGCTTGACCCCATTCTGATTTTCGGGCTGCTTGGCTGTCCGGCGTTCGGCGTTGCAGGCGCAGCCGCCGCAACCGTAATCGGTCAGTGCACCGCTATGCTGATCGGCATGGGCATGAACCTCCGCCTGAACCATGACGTGCATCTGTCCCTGCGCGGCTTCCGTCCGGACCCGGCTATCACGCGCGAAATCTGCCGGGTCGGTCTGCCCGCCGCGCTCATGCAGGCGCTCTCGACCGCGATGACCGCGGGCATGAATGCCATCCTCATGCCGCTGAGTGCATCGGCGGTTGGATTTTTCGGGGTGTATTACAAGCTGCAAAACTTCCTTTATATGCCGCTCTACGGCCTGACGAATACCATGGTGCCTGTCATCGGCTACAACCTCGGCGCCGGGAAGCCCGCGCGCATCCGGCGGCTGACCCGCTGTGCGCTTGGGTTTGCGCTGGCGATGATGGGCGCGGGCGCGGTGCTGTTCGCCGCCTCCCCGCATGCTCTGCTTGGGCTGTTCGGTGCGCAGGCGCTTGCCTTCCCGGGCGGCGCGGCAGCCATCCGGGTGATTGCCCCGTCCTTCCTGCCCGCAGGCGTGACGCTCGCCCTCGCGGGCGCTTTGCAGGGTCTCGGGCGAAGTGAGGATGCGCTGTGCATTTCCGCGCTGCGGCAGCTTATTGTACTGCTGCCCGCCGCGTATCTGCTCGGGCGCTGCGGGCTGGAAGTTCTCTGGCTGGCCTTCCCGCTCGCGGAATTGTGCGCCCTGCCCGTCGCCGCGCTTCTCTGGCGCCGCGCTGCCCGCCGCAGCCTGCCCTGATTGTTCATTCACGAAAAGTTCACAGCCGCGGGGCTTGTTTTTCCCGCTCGAAAGGCATACAATAAAGGCAAACAAGAGGTTAGAAGGTGATTCCAATGGACAGTGAATTTGAGCAGATCACCTGTGACATCCTCGCCGACCCGCTGTTTCAGGAGACCCGTTCTTTTGTGCACCACGGCGGTGAAAACTCGGTCTACAACCATTCGGTTGCCACCGCGCGCGTCGCATTCTCGCTGGCGCACCGCTTTGGGCTGAGCGAAGAGGGCATCCGCTCGGTGACACGGGCAGCGCTGCTTCATGATTTCTTTGGCTACGACTGGCACAGCGACTGGTTCAAGAGCTATCTCAGCCAGTTTTCCGGTTGGCAGCGGCTGCGTCACATGCATGCGTTCATTCACGGCGACATTGCCGCCGAACGTGCGCACGAACGCTTCGGACTGACCGAGCGTCAGCGCGCCGCCATCGCAAGCCATATGTTCCCGCTCGCGTTCTCCCTGCCCCGCTCAAGCGAGGCTTGGATTATCACGCTTGCGGACAAAATTGTGGCCTCCCGTGAGATGACTCAGGCAGTGGGGTATTACGCGGCACATTTTTTCCGGAAGCATTTTCCGGTTACGCAGTGATCTTTCCGGCGGTCTCGCTTTGAGGCCGCCTTTGCTTTGCAGACAGACAATTTAGGGGGATTTTATGGAACAAACCATGTGGAACGAGCTTCGCGCTCTGCGGCAGCGGCTGCACGGCTGCGCGGAACGGTCGGGGGCAGAATTTGAAACCGCGCGGCTGGTGTCGTCCTTTCTCGGCACGCATACCAGCCTGTCGGTGTACGATCAGGGCAACTGGCTGTACGCGGTGCATGAGGAGCCGGGCGCACCGGTGATTGGCTTCCGCGCCGATCTGGATGCGGTGTCCGACGGCGCACAGGGCGCGGCTCACCGCTGCGGCCACGACGGACACACCGCCGCGCTGTGCGGGCTGGCGCTGCTGCTCGAGGGCAAAACCATCGGCAAGACCGTGTATCTGGTCTTTCAGCCCGCGGAAGAAACCGGCGCGGGCGCAAAACTCTGTGTGCCCGTGCTCGCGGGCAAGGGCATCGCGGCCTGCTTCAGCAGTCACAACCTGCCCGGTTTTCCGCGTGGACAGATTGTCACCCTGTCGGATGTGTTCGCGTGCGCGTCCCGTGGTTTGACCATTTCCTTCACCGGCACACCCGCTCATGCGGCCTATCCGGAATTCGGACGCAATCCGGCGCACGCGCTCGGACAGATGCTGTGCGCACTCGGGGAGGATGCGGCCCCGGCGTTGTACCGCGGCATGGTGCTGTGCACGGTCGTGGGCGCGAAGGCGGGTGAACGCGCCTTCGGCGTGGCCGCAAGCTCTGCCGACCTGTGGCTGACCATCCGCGCACACTATGGTGACGATCTGGACGCTCTGCACGCCCGTCTGACCGCCCGCGCCCGAGCGCTCGCCGAAGCCGATGGGCTGGAGGTCGTATTTTCGGTGTGCGACGACTTTGCCGAGACCGCCTGTGCGCCCGAACTGGTGGAAGCCGTGTGCGCCGCATGTACGGCCGCGGGGCTGGATGTGCAGGAAGCCGCCGAGCCGTTCCGCTGGTCGGAGGATTTTGGCCAGTTCGCCGCCCTCGCACCGATTGCGTTTTTCGGGGTGGGCGCGGGCGAAAGCTGCCCGGCGCTGCACACCGCGGCCTATGAATACCCGGATGACCTGCTGAAATCAACCGCCGAAGCCTATTTTGCCATTGCTCAGGCCGTTCAGATTGGAGATACGGACCATGAAACTGCATGAAACACTCGGACTTTGTCGAGCGGACACGGTCGCCATCATCGGCGCGGGCGGCAAAACCACTGCGCTGTGGCGGCTGGCTGAGGAACGCCGCGACGCGGGCGAAGCCGTGCTGGTCACGACCTCCACGCATATTATGATCCCCGCGCCGGATGCGCACGACCACTTTTTATCCCCGGACACCGCTGTGGAACTGCTTGCCGCCTGTGCGCCCGGAAAAAGTATCTGTGCAGGCTATCCCTGTGGGAACGAAAAATGCACCGGCCTGTCTCCGGCGCTGTTTGCGGCCGCGCAGGCCGCCGGGCTGCACCCGCTCTACGAAGCCGACGGCGCGGCCAAGCTGCCCGCCAAGTTGCACCGCGCAGGGGAACCGGTTATCCATCCGGCTACGGACAAGGTGCTGCTCGTCGCCGGATTGCGCGCGCTCGGACGGCCGGTGGGCGAGGTCTGTCACCGCTTTGCGTTGTCGCCGCGCATGGCGGATGACCCTGCCCGGCTTTTTGATGAAAGCGATCTTCTGGAAACCATCCAGGACGGCATCCGGGCGAGCGGCGTTTCGCCTGACCGGCTGCGTATCCTCATCAATCAGGTCGATACGCCAAACCGGATGGAACGTGCAATCCCCTTGCAGGGCATGCTGCACCGCGCCGGATATTTTGTGAAAATCGGCTGCCTGCGCAGTCCGTTCTGGCCATAAACGCAAAAAAGCCCTCCCCTTTTCTGGGGAAGGCTTTTGTTTTTGGATTACAGTACCTTGGACAGGAACTCCCGCAGGCGCGGATGCTGCGGGTTCGAGAAAAACTCACCCGGCTCATTCTGCTCGGCAATTACGCCCTGATCCATGAACAGCACACGGGTAGCCACCGAACGGGCAAAGCCCATCTCATGCGTGACAACCACCATGGTCATGCCATCTTCGGCCAGTTCCTTCATGATCTGAAGCACTTCGCCGACCATTTCCGGGTCAAGCGCCGAAGTCGGCTCGTCAAACAGCATGACATCCGGATTCATCGCCATCGCACGCGCAATCGCAATACGCTGCTGCTGGCCGCCCGAAAGCTGTCCCGGATAGGCGTCCGCCTTGTCCGGCAGACCGACACGAGCCAGAAGCTCCAGCGCACGCTTGTCCGCCTCGGCCTCGGTCATCAGCTTCAGCTTGACCGGCGCGAGCTTGATGTTCTCCTTGACCGACAGATGCGGGAACAGGTTGAACTGCTGGAACACCATACCCATCTTCTGACGCAGCTTGTTGATATCGTTTTTCGGGTCGGTGATGTCGGTGCCTTCAAAGGTAATCGTGCCGCCTGTCGGCTGTTCGAGCAGGTTCAGACAGCGCAGGAAGGTCGATTTGCCCGAACCGGACGCGCCGATGATGACGACTTTTTCGCCCTTGGCGATATGTTCGTTGATGCCCTTCAGCACCTCATGGTCGCCGAAGGATTTGCGCAGGCCTTTAACGTCGATCACTTTCGCGCAGCCTCCTTTCCAGAATCCCAAGAAGCTTGGTGAGGATCATAACCAGAACCAGATAAATCACCGCAAGGCTGATATACGGCACAGTCGCGCTGTATGTCTTGCTGACAACGATCTGCGCCGCCTTGGTCACGTCGGTCAGCGCAATGACCGTAACGAGCGAGGTATCCTTGAGCAGGGTAATCATCTCGTTGCCAAGCGCCGGCAGAATGTTCTTGAACGCCTGCGGGATGATGATGTAACGCATGGTCTGGACATAGTTGAGACCCAGCGAACGGCCGGCCTCGGTCTGTCCGCCCGGAATGGACATAATGCCCGAACGCGCGATTTCCGCAACGTAAGCGCCCGAGTTGATACCCAGCGTCACAATGGCGCACGCAATGGTTTGCGGCTCGGTCTTGGGCACCATGATAACAAAGCCCATAATCAGCAGCTGTACCATCATCGGCGTGCCGCGGATGACGGTCAGATAGATCTTGCACAGCGCGTTGATCAGGCGCAGCAGCACGGGCGGTTTGCCGACGCGGTAGCTGTCATGGGTGGAGCGCAGGATGGCGACGACCATACCGATGATAACGCCCAGAATCAGCGCGCCAATGGTTGCGATGAACGTGATCTTCAGGCCATTGGTAAAGAACGTCCAGCGGTCCTGATAGATGAAGGTCTGATAGAACTGGAAAAGGATGCGCTGCAGCCCTTCCGGCAGCCCTCCCAGCCAGCCGGGCGCTGTCAGGATCCAGTCCGCGAACTTGATTCCTCCCATAAATGATCCCCTTTCAAAGAAGGGGGCGGCCAAGCGCCGTCCCCTGTCTTTTCGTTACTGTTTTGAATTACTCAGCCTTGATGTACTTGCCAACGATCTCGTCAACGGTGCCGTCTTCCTTCAGCTCGGCCAGCGCTGCGTTGACCTTGTCAAGCAGCTCGGTGTTGTCCTTGCTGATCGCTGCCGCGTAGTCCTCTACGGTAAACTCGGTGTCCAGAATCTTCAGGCCCTCGTTTGCCTCGACAAATGCCTTGGCCGGCTCATTGTCGATAACCACGCAGTCAACCTGACCATTCTGCAGGGCTGCAACCGCCAGTGCGCCGTTATCAAAACGGGACACTGCATCTTCGCCGTAGCCGCCGTCCTCCGGAGCGGACGAGCAGTAGATGTCGCCGGTGGTGCCGGACTGTACGCCGATCTTCTTGCCCTCGAGGTCATCGATGGTTGCGATATCGGAGCCTTCCGGTACGATAACGACCTGAATGCCGGTTGCGTAGGAGTCGGTGAAGTCTACCGCTTCCTTGCGCTCTTCGGTGACCGTCATGCCGGCCAGAACGATGTCAACGGTATCGCTCTGCAGCGCGGGAATCAGCGACTCAAACGCCATGTCCTTGATTTCAAGCGTCATGCCGAGCTTGTCAGCAATCGCCTGTGCGATCTCAGCGTCAATGCCTGCGATCTCGTTGTTGTCGTCTACGAACTCATACGGCGGGAACGCTGCGTTGGTGCCCATAACCAGGGTATCGCCGGAAGTGGCCTCCGACTGTGCTGCGCCGGACGAAGCAGCGCCGCTGCTTGCAGCCGGGGTGTCCTTGCTGCCGCCGCAAGCGGTCAGTGCGCCGGTCATCATCATAGCGGCCAGCGCCAGTGCAATTTTCTTCTTCATTGCGGATGATCCTCCTCAAAAGTGCGGCAAAATACAGCTCTGCCGCCCATTTTTTAATACAGGTATTATTATACACACTTTTGAGCGAATATCAAGTGCTGTTTGGCCAAAACTATGCGGTTTTTCGCCTGTTTTTTTGTTTCTTCTTTATTTCTTCCCACCGCGGCAATGCATAATTATTCATTTTTGCATGCATAAACGGCAAATTCACCGTTTTTCTGCATACTGTTATCCACAAATTTCCTGAACTCGTGCTTCATCTGCGCGCATGGCTTCGAGGGTTTTGGTCAGCAGCTCGTCCAGCTCCCAGCCGAGCAGCTCCGCGCCCTTCGCAATGACGTCGCGTGAGCAGCCCGCCGCAAATTTCTTATCCTTATATTTCTTCTTGAGGCTTTTCAGCTCCATGTCCTGCACACTTTTGGACGGGCGCATGAGCGCGGCCGCACCGATGAGACCGGTCAGCTCGTCGCAGGCAAAGAGCACCTTTTCCATCTCGTGCTCGGGCTTTACATCCACCGTAATGCTCCAACCGTGGCTGGCAGTCGCATGAATCAGCCGCTCATCCAGCCCGCGCTCCCGCATGATCTCCTGCGACTTGATGCAGTGCTCCTCGGGATACTTTTCAAAATCCAGATCGTGCAGCAGACCGACGATTGCCCAGAAATCGGCTTCGTCCCCGCAGCCAAGCTGTTCGGCCATCCAGCGCATCACGCCCTCGACCGTCACCGCATGGCGCAGATGAAAGGCATCCTGATTGTATTCGGTCAGCAGAGACCACGCTTCTTCTCGTGTCATAATACATTCCTCCCAAGCTTTTTGGTATGTAATAAGCATACTGCGTCATATCATCATTTGTCAACCGAATGACGATATGCTATAATAAGAGCGTATCGGGATTTCCCGGATTGTTACAGCCTGCCGGCCGCCGCGGTTTTCCGCGCGAAAAACCGTATCTGGAGCGTCTCATTATGTTATTTAACTCCTATTTTTTCATTTTTGTCTTCTTGCCGCTCAGCGTGATC
>JBJDZO010000016.1:0-5630 GCA_051868095.1 Butyricicoccus sp.
GGCCGAAACCTGTCCGTTTGTGTAAGCAGAAAAAACTTACTTCAGGGTAACCTGAGCGCCAGCCTCTTCCAGCTGAGCCTTGATGGACTCTGCATCTTCCTTAGAAGCAGCTTCCTTGATGATGGACGGAGCGCCGTCAACCTTCTCCTTAGCCTCCTTCAGGCCCAGGCCGGTGATTGCACGAACAACCTTGATAACGTTGATCTTCGAAGAACCAGCAGAAGTCAGCTCTACGTCGAACTCAGTCTTCTCTTCCTCAGCCGGAGCAGCAGCGCCGCCAGCAGCACCTGCAACAGCAACGGGCATAGCGGATACGCCGAACTCTTCCTCCAGAGCCTTAACCAGCTCAGCCAGCTCCAGGACCTTCAGGCCCTTTACGCCTTCCATAATCTCAGCAACAGTCATGGTAGTAAACCTCCATTTTTTTGAATTTAAAAATTAAAATACAGATAACGCTGAATTACTCAGCAGCAGCCTCCGCGGCAGCTTCCTTCGGAGCCACCAGGGTGGATACGAGAACCTCGCCGTCCTCAGTCTTCTTTGCGATATTGTCAAGCGCAATAACGAGCTGAGTAATCGGGAAGTTGAAGCCGTACAGAACCTGAGCGATGAGGCCCTCGCGGCTCGGCATCTCGGCAAGCTTCAGAACCTCAGCAGCGGGGATTGCTTCACCCTCGAGGTAGCCAGCCTTGATCTTGAAGTTGTCATGCTTCTTGGCGTACTCGTTCAGAATCTTCGCAGCAGAAACAACGTCGTCGTTCGTGCTGATCGCCAGAGCGGTGGTGCCGTTCAGGTGCTCGTCGAACAGCTCGAAGCCCAGCTCCTTCGCAGCGAAACGGATCATGGTGTTCTTGATAACCGCGTACTCAACGCCAGCCGCACGCAGCTCACGGCGGAGCTTGGTGTCGTCCTCAACGTTGATGCCCTTATAGTCAACCAGAACGCCAGCCGGGGAGTTCTTGATCTTTTCTACCAGAGAAGCGACCAGAGCCTTCTTTTCTTCCAGAACCTTTGCATTAGGCATCTTGTTTCACCTCCATCAAAATAAAATGTCCTCTTGTGCAAAGACACAAGAGGACACATAAAAAACAAATTCGTATGTGTTGACCTCGGCGGGCGGCGGACATCGCCTTTAAAGCCTTACGGCTGCCTGCTGTCTTTGACCAAGCTATTAAATTATAGCAGATGAATCGCGGAATGTCAACACATTTCGCAAATTTTTTCGGATTTTTCCGAAATGGCTTAACCTACGAACTTCGCAGCGTTGATCTTGACGCCCGGGCCCATGGTGGAAGCAACCACGCAGGACTTGACGTACTGACCCTTTGCAGCGGCCGGCTTTGCCTTGATGATGGCGCCCATCAGAGCGTTGAAGTTGTCCTGCAGCTTCTCCGGACCGAAGGAAGCCTTGCCGATCGGGCAGTGGATGATGTTGGTCTTGTCCAGACGATACTCGATCTTACCAGCCTTGGACTCCTTAACAGCCTTGGCAACGTCCATAGAAACGGTGCCAGCCTTCGGGTTCGGCATCAGGCCCTTGGGGCCCAGGATCTTACCCAGACGGCCTACAACGCCCATCATGTCCGGGGTAGCGATGACTACATCGTAGTCAAAGAAGTTCTCGTTCTGGATCTTGGCAACCATATCCTCAGCGCCAACGAACTCTGCACCAGCTGCAGCAGCCTCGTCAGCCTTCGGGCCCTTTGCGAATACCAGCACGCGAACCTGCTTGCCGGTACCGTGCGGCAGAACGATAGCGCCGCGAACCTGCTGGTCAGCGTGACGGGAGTCAACGCCCAGCTTTACGTGCAGCTCGATGGTCTCGTCGAACTTTGCCTTTGCGGTGGATACAACGGTGGACAGCGCCTCAGCGGGATCGTACAGCTTGCTGCGGTCGATCTGCTTTGCGCTCTCTACATACTTTTTACCTTTGCGCACAATAATTATCCTCCTTGAGTGGTACTGCGGGAATAACCCTCCCACTTGCGGCCCCACAGGCCGCCGTGAAAAAAACTAATAAACTTCAGCGAATTACTCCTCGACGGTGATACCCATCGAGCGGCAGGTGCCAGCGATCATGCTCATAGCGGCCTCGACAGAAGCGGCGTTGAGGTCCGGCATCTTCATCTCTGCGATCTTCTGAACGTCTTCCTTGGAGATCTTAGCGACCTTGGTCTTGTTCGGAACAGCGGAGCCGGACTCGATCTTGCAGGCCTTCTTAATCAGAACGGCTGCCGGGGGAGTCTTGGTGATAAAGCTGAAGGAACGGTCAGCGTAAACCGTAATGACAACCGGGATAATGAGGCCGGCGTCGTTCTTGGTGCGCTCGTTGAATTCCTTGGTGAAGGCCATGATGTTCACACCATGCTGGCCCAGTGCAGGACCAACCGGGGGAGCAGGAGTTGCCTTGCCCGCAGGAATCTGGAGCTTGATATAACCTACTACTTTCTGTGCCATGGTTGAGGTTTCCTCCTTAAATAAATGTGGTGGCTGGCGAGGGAAGTCTCTCCCCTCTCCCACTTGACAGGAACACGGCCGGACGCCGTGTCAGCCATTTTTGCGGGTCATGCCCGCAGCGCCGAACTTACTCGTCCAGCGTCTCTACCTGGTCAAGCTCAAGCTCAACCGGGGTTTCGCGGCCGAACATCGATACGACAACGCGCACCTTATTCTTGTCCGGCTCCAGCTCGTCGACTACGCCGATAAAGCCGGAAAGCGGCCCGTCAATGACGCGGACGCTGTCGCCGAGCGCGTAGTTGATCTCAATTTCGCGCTTCTCCACGCCCATCTTGGCGACTTCCTCATCGGAAAGCGGCAGCGGCTTGTTGGAATTCGGACCAACAAAACCCGTGCAGCCGCGGGTGTTGCGCACAAGATACCACGTATCGTCGGTGAGTACCATCTTGACCAGAACGTAGCCCGGGAAGAGCTTGCGCTCAACCTCGCGGGTTTTGCCGTCCTTGACCTCGGTGACGCGCTCGACCGGGATATTGACCGCGGTGATCAGGTCATGGAGTTTGCGGTTTTCCACCGCTTTTTCAATCGAAGAAGCTACTTTATTCTCGTAGCCGGAGTATGTGTGAACCACATACCACTTTGCGGCGTCTGACATAAATTAGGCCCCTCTCAAATCAGCGGATGAGGGCGGAAACGCCGAACTGGAAGACCGCGTCGAGCACCCAGATGAACACACCAATGATCAGGCAGGTCGCCAGAACGACTGCGGTGTTGTTGGTGGTCTGCTGGCGGGTCGGCCAGACGATCTTCTTGCATTCGCCCTTCAGTTCGCGGAACCACTTGCCCATTCGAGCGAAAAGGGACGGCTTTTTCGCCTTTGCAGGCTTGTCAGCTTTCTTTTCCGCCGGAATGTTCTTTTCCTGCTCTGCCATAGAAGCGTACTTCCTTTCTCCGCGGATTACTTGGTCTCGCGATGCACCGTATGCTTCTTGCAGAAACGGCAGTACTTGTTCATCTCAAGACGATCGGGATCATTCTTCTTGTTCTTCATCGTGTTGTAGTTTCTTTGCTTGCACTCCGTGCAGGCGAGCGTTACTCTAACGCGCATTTAGCGGCACCTCCTTATTTTTTGGGCCTTCCGCATCGGGGCGGGCAGCCTCTTGTGTGTCCCGCGCACAGGCGGGGCGTTTGCCTCCCTTTGCAGGTCCGGCCAACCGGTGAATACCGAAATTGACGCATAAAAAAAGAACCTACATAGGTGTTATTATTATAGCACCTGTAAAGTGTTCGGTCAAGAAAAATTTCAAAAAAAGCGCTATATTTTCGCCCCTGTCCGTGCTATAATGTTGTTGAAAAGCACGGAAGCCGCACAAGGAGGGCTCTTTTTATGAAAATTTTAGGAATCGATTACGGCGATGCGCGCACCGGTCTGTCGGTTTCGGACGCGACCGGTATGCTGGCCGGTTCGCCGTCGGTCATCCACGAATGGAACCGCGCCAAGCTGCTCGACAAGCTGTGCGCCTTCATCACCGAAAATAAAATCGAGGAAATCGTGCTCGGCCACCCCAAGAACATGGACGGCACGGTGGGCGAACGCGCGCAGAAATGCGAAGCGCTGGCCGCCGACCTGACCGAACGCACCGGCGTGCCGGTTGTGCTGTGGGACGAGCGCCGCACGACGGTCGCCGCGCATCAGATTCTGCACGACAGCGGCAAAAAGGCCAAAAAACATCGCCAGACTGTGGACGCGGTGGCGGCGACGCTGATTTTGCAGGGCTATCTGGATTTCAAGCGCATGCAGAAAAACTGACAGCAAACCCCCGGGGATTTTGGCCCGGGGGTTTTTGTTTAGCTTCCGTATTTGCTTGTGGTGGTGTAGTTGACCTTGCCGTCCACCGTGCGGGTAGTGGTGTACGTGCCGTTCTTTTCAGAGACACTGATTTTGACGTTCGGCGCAGTCGCGTCCGCCCTGCCCTTGATCGAAATGACGATTTCGCAGGTATTCGGATTAAAATAGGTACAGATCATAACCGGGAAGCTGTACGGATTCTTGAACTTGAACTCCGGGCCGCCCCACGACACCGCAGCATCGCGGCCACGCGGCAGATAGCTGACCGGCAGACTGTGTGCCCGACGGGCAGTGATGGTCATATTGGACAACAGCGCTGCGTTGAACAGCGTGCTCGATACCTGACAGATGCCGCCGCCCACGCCGGTGTCCGCCTGACCGTTGACGTAAACGCCCGCTTCCTTATAGCCGCGCTCCTTGGTGCGCTGGCCAACCACGGTATTGAACGAAAACTGCGCGCCCGGCTGCACGACATATTCATTGATCGCTTCGCAGGCCAACTGGATATTGGTGTTGCGGTTGGTCTGTCCCCATTTCGCCTTAGTCGTGCAGGTGCCGAGCACCTTTCCATAAGGCGCGACGTAGGGCTTGACCGGCTCGGGCTCGGGTTCCGGCTCCGGGGTTGGTGTCGGGGTGGGTTCCGGCTCGGGCTCGGGCTCCGGGGTTGTCTCGATGATGATCTGCGCTTCGACCTGCTGCACGGTCTCCACAATGGCCGGCGGGATGTCCTGCACCTGCGCCGGGGTGGATGTCGCCGCTGTGCTCAGCGCGAGCAAAAGTGCGGTTGCTTCAAGCATAAAATGATTCCTCCGTGTCAGAAAAACAGGCTGGCGTATTGCCAGCCTGTCCAATACTTGCTGTTATTCGCTTTCGATGAGACCATAGCCGCCCGCCGCGCGCGTATAAATGACCGCCGGAGCGTTTCCGTTGTCCGCGTTCTTGAAGAAGAAGAACTGATGCCCCAGCAGATTCATCTGCAGGATGGCTTCGTCTACGCTCATCTCCTGTACCTCGAAGCGCTTATGACGGACAACCTCGAACTTATCCTCATCCACTTCCGTGGTCTGCGCCGCCAGCTTCTCAAACGCGCCGTCACGCAGACGCTTCTCCAGACGGGTCTTGTTCTTGCGGATCTGGCGTTCAATATGGTTAATTGCGCCGTCCACCGACGCAAACATGTCAGTCGTGGTTTCCTCGGCACGCACGATCATGCCGTTGTTGTTCACGGTGATTTCGACCGTCTGCCGCCCCTTCAGCTCGCTGAATGTAATGGTGGAGGTAGCATCGGTCTGGAAATAGCGATCAAGCTTTTCCACTTTCTTCA
>JBJDZO010000017.1:0-5619 GCA_051868095.1 Butyricicoccus sp.
CAATAAGATGGACATCATGGGCGCAGACTTCTTCAACGTTATCAAGATGATGAAGGACCGTCTGAAGTGCAACGCGGTTCCGATTCAGCTGCCGATCGGCGCTGAGGATACCTTCAAGGGCATCGTTGACCTGATGACCATGCGTGCTGAGGTTTACTACGACGATCTGGGCAAGGACGTTCGCGATGAGGACATCCCGGCTGACATGGTAGATCAGGCGCAGGAGTACCACGACGCAATGGTTGAGTCCATCTGCGAACTCGACGAGGACCTCATGATGAAGTACCTCGAGGGCGAGGAGATCACCGTGGATGAGCTGAAGGCTGCTCTGCGTAAGGGCGTCTGCAACGTTGAGATCATCCCGGTTATGTGCGGCACTGCGTATCGTAACAAGGGCGTACAGATGCTTCTGGACGCTGTTATCGACTACATGCCCGCTCCGACCGACGTACCGGCTATCAAGGGTGTAAACCCGGAGACCGAGGAAGAGGACGTACGTCATTCTTCCGACGAGGAGCCGTTCTCTGCGCTGGCATTCAAGATCATGACCGACCCGTATGTAGGCCGTCTGACCTTCTTCCGCGTATATTCCGGTACCCTGACCGCTGGCTCTTCTGTCCTGAACGCAACCAAGGGCAACCGCGAGCGTATGGGCCGTATCCTGCAGATGCATGCAAATGCTCGTAAGGACATCGAAATCGTTTACTCGGGCGATATCGCTGCTGCGGTAGGCCTGAAGAATACTACCACTGGCGACACTCTGTGCGACGAAAAGCACCCGATCATCCTGGAGTCCATGAACTTCCCGGAGCCGGTTATCCGTGTTGCCATTGAGCCGAAGACCAAGGCTGGTCAGGAGAAGATGGGCATCGCGCTGGCAAAGCTGGCCGAAGAGGACCCGACCTTCCGCACCTGGACCGACGAGGAAACCGGCCAGACCATTATCGCCGGTATGGGCGAGCTGCACCTCGAGATCATCGTTGACCGTCTGCTGCGTGAATTCAAGGTAGAGGCAAACGTTGGTGAGCCGCAGGTAGCATATAAGGAAACCATCCGCCGCAGCGCTGATGTGGACATGAAGTATGCCCGTCAGTCCGGTGGTAAGGGCCAGTACGGTCACGTTAAGATCATTGTTGAGCCGAACGAGTCCGGTAAGGGCTACGAGTTCATCAACAAGGTTGTCGGCGGCGCGATCCCGAAGGAATACATTGAGCCTGTTAATCAGGGTATTCAGGGCGCAATGCAGGCTGGCGTACTTGCTGGTTACCCGGTTGTTGACGTAAAGGTTACTCTGTACGATGGTTCGTTCCACGAAGTCGACTCCTCCGAAATGGCATTCAAGATCGCCGGTTCTATGGCGTTCAAGGAAGCGATGAAGAAGGCAGATCCGGTTCTGATGGAGCCCATCATGCAGGTTGACGTTATGGTTCCGGAGGACTACATGGGCGACGTTATCGGCGGCCTGAATGCCCGCCGTGGCCAGATTCAGGGCATGGAGCCGCGCGGCGGCGTTCAGGCAATCGGTGCATCGGTTCCGCTGTCTGAGATGTTCGGTTACGCAACCGCTCTGCGTTCGAGCACCCAGGGCCGTGGCCAGTACACCATGCAGCCCAGCCACTACACCGAGGTTCCGAAGTCGGTACAGGAAAAAATTATCGACGCTCGCACCAAAAATCACGACTAAATAGTTGCTTTTTTCAGTGGTTTGATATAAAATAATCTTACCAGTGACTATAATGGACTAATTCACTAAGGAGGCTATCCAAAATGGCAAAGGCAAAATTTGACCGCTCCCTGCCGCACGTAAACATTGGCACCATCGGCCACGTTGACCACGGCAAGACCACTCTGACCGCTGCAATCACCAAGGTTCTGGCGATGGAGGGCGCTGCAGAGTATCAGGCTTACGACTCCATCGACAAGGCGCCGGAGGAGAAGGAGCGCGGCATTACCATTAACACCGCTCACGTTGAGTACCACACCAAGAACCGTCACTACGCACACGTTGACTGCCCGGGTCATGCTGACTACGTTAAGAACATGATCACCGGTGCTGCTCAGATGGACGGCGCGATTCTGGTTGTATCCGCTGCTGACGGCCCGATGCCGCAGACCCGTGAGCACATCCTGCTGTCCCGTCAGGTAGGCGTTCCCTACATCGTTGTTTTCATGAACAAGGCTGACCAGGTTGACGACGAGGAGCTGCTGGATCTCGTAGAGATGGAGATCCGTGAGCTGCTGTCCTCTTACGAGTTCCCGGGCGACGACATCCCGGTAATCCGTGGTTCCGCTCTGAACGTTCTGACCTCTGACTCCACCGATCCGAACGCTCCGGAGTACGCTTGCATCAACGAGCTGATGGAAGCTGTTGACTCTTATATCCCGACCCCGGACCGTGCTGCTGACAAGCCGTTCATCATGCCGGTCGAGGACGTATTCTCCATCACCGGTCGTGGTACCGTTGCTACCGGCCGTGTAGAGCGTGGCGTTCTGAAGATGGGCGAGGAAGTTGAAATCGTTGGTCTGATGGACGCTCCCCGCAAGACCGTTGTTACCGGTATCGAGATGTTCCGCAAGCTGCTGGACTACGCTGAAGCTGGCGACAACATCGGTGCTCTGCTCCGTGGTATCCAGAAGACTGAGATCGAGCGTGGCCAGGTTCTGGCTAAGCCGGGCTCCATCCATCCGCACACCAAGTTCAAGGGCCAGGTTTACGTTCTGAAGAAGGAAGAGGGCGGCCGTCATACTCCGTTCTTCAACAACTACCGTCCCCAGTTCTACTTCCGTACCACCGACGTTACTGGTGTTATCTCCCTGCCGGAAGGCACTGAGATGTGCATGCCGGGCGACAACGTTGAGATGGACGTTGAGCTGATCACCCCGATCGCTATCGAGGAAGGCCTGCGTTTCGCTATCCGTGAGGGTGGCCGCACCGTAGGTTCCGGCGTTGTTATTAAGATCAACGAGTAATTCTCGTCCTTAAAGCATCCGATTTTTGCTTGAAAAACCCCGTTCGGCATATGCCGGACGGGGTTTCTTGCTGTTTTATGGCTTTCCCAGAAAAGTTTGGTCTTGATTTTCTTTCCCAATGTACATTTTTTAAAATATTATAGTATAATGGTTTCAACGGTTCGACGGATGGATGTGAGATTTTGCAGGAAGATATCATGAAACTGGCCGGGGAATTTCAGGCGTGCCGCAAAATATTGCAGGCGCTCGGTGATGAGAACCGGCAGCATTTGATTCTGGAAATGATGCAGATGAACGAATGCAGCGGCGTGCGTGTCGGGGCAATCACCGAAAAGACCAATCTGTCCCGCCCGGCGGTATCGCATCATCTTCAGATCCTGAAGAACGCCGGTCTGATTCAAATGCGCCGGGAAGGCACCAGAAATTATTACTACCTTGACGCCGATTCCGACGTGATGAATCAGCTTCTTCAGATGCTGATGCATGCGAAGCACGTGATGGAAGCGAATTCAAAGCAGATGGAAAACACCTGACAGCGGAGGGAAAGCATATGGAATGGAAAGAAATCATGGAAAACCGGCACAGTGTTCGGCAATATAATGATCAGCCGATCGATGCGGCGCTTTTGAGCGTGCTGCAAAGCGAAATCGACGCCTGCAACCGGGAAGGTGCGCTGCATATTCAGCTTGTGACCGATGAACCGAAGGCTTTTGACAGCTTTCTGGCGCATTACGGCAAGTTTTCCGGCGTGAAGAACTACATCGCGCTGGTGGGAAAGAAGGACAGCACGCTGGACGAGCGATGCGGATATTACGGAGAGCGGCTGGTGCTGAAGGCGCAGCAGCTCGGTCTCAATACCTGCTGGGTTGCCCTGACCTACAAGAAAATCTCCGGTGCGTTTGCGGTCGGCAGCGGGGAAAAGCTGACGGTGGTGATTGCGCTCGGCTACGGAAAAACGCAGGGCACAGCGCACAAATCCAAGGCAGCCGCCGCGGTGAGCAATCTCCGCCCGGATTCGCCCGACTGGTTCCGGGCAGGCGTAAACGCGGCACTGCTGGCCCCGACGGCGATGAATCAGCAGAAATTTACGCTCACGCAGGATGGTCAGAAGGTCGCGGCCAAAGCCGGAACCGGGTTTTACGCAAAGCTTGACCTCGGTATTGTGAAATATCATTTTGAACTGGGCGCAGGCCGGGAAAACTTTACCTGGAAATAAGCAGAAAAAGCGGCGGCAGGGAAGAATCCTTGCCGCCGTTTTGCATCTCAGAAGCGTTCGCCGAGGAGACCGTCGCGGTACAGGGAAAGCAGTGCTTCCAGATCCGCGATTTTTTCCCGGAAGACCTTGCCTGCGTCGGTATCGGCTACGGTCAAACGGCGCGGCATGCGCTCCACAACATGGACCGTTGAGGTCATCTCGGCCAGAGTATGGCTGTCATCCGCCGGCTGGAAAGGCATATGCTCGGCCAGCTCAATGTTGTGCGAATTGAAAATCAGCGTATAGCCGGCGATGCCGGTTTTGGACTGATAAGCCTTGGAGATACCGCCGTCAATGACAAACAGGCGACCGCCTGCCTTCACCGGATTCTCGCCGTTCTTGACCGGCACATGGCCATTGACGATGTGTGCCTGTTCGGGATCCAGACCGAACTCGGCGAGAATTTTACGGCACTGTGCCGGATCTTCATAACAGTGGTAATACGGGTTCATCGGCTCAGATTCGAGCGATTTTTCTCCGATAAAGCAGCGTTCAAAGGTCGTCATACGGTCCTTGCCGAACAGCGGCGATTTGGCGCCGCACCACAGATACCACATTAGATCCACGCTGCTTTGGTCGCCGGTGTAGTAAGCTTGCCGAACACGCTGGTCAAGGTGATCGAGCAATGCCTTGCCCGAAAAATGACCATGATTCAACTCAAGGGTATCGAATTCGCCGTCCCTCGTCATCGGGATGCAGCCATGGTACAGCAAATTATTGTTGGAAACCTTGTACATGCCGCCATGGGTATAGATGTAGTCGATGTGGCGGCGCAGACGGGCACTATGGCGGAAGGAAGCCAATGTGTTTTCCACAAGGATTTCCTCTTCTTCGCTCAGACGATACGGGTCTTCCGGGTTGATGGTCGGGAAGTTGGTATCCAGCATCGGATATTCCTTGCCGTCGATCGTGATGACGCCGCGCGCGAAATCCACCTTGTCGAGCAGCAGACGGCCCTGCATGCCGTATTCCGGGTGGCGCTGAATGAGCTGGCCTTCCAGCTTGAACAGGATGATTGCGACCGCCTTATGCATCTTGGCAGCAAGCTGCGGATCGACCGGGTCATATTTGTTTTCGTCGAGCACGTGGGGCTGGAAGCGTGCGCAGGGGTCCCCCTGATAAGTTTCGGCGGCGAACATGGACAGCGGGCGCAGGTTGACGCCGTAGCCATCCTCAAGAACGTCGAAGGAATTGTAGCTGATGGCGATTTTGAGCACGTTAAACAGGCACACGCGGTTGCCGCTCATTGCGCCCATCCAGTTGATGTCGTGGTTGCCCCATTGAATATCCACATCATGGTATTTCATCAGCTCGTCGATGATCATATCGGCGCGCGGGCCGCGGTCAAAGATATCGCCGATGATGTGCAGATAATCGACCGTGAGCTGCTGGAT